>DQHV01000369.1:3931-5776 GCA_003524335.1 Candidatus Aminicenantota bacterium
ACCACCCTGTCCCGGATCACCCTGATCGGGGCTATCTACCTGGCGGCCATCGCCATCCTGCCCGAATTTCTAATCACGGGCATCAAGGTCCAGTCCCTGCCCTTTATCGGCAACTTCCTGGAGGCGAACCTGCCGCGGTGGTTCACCCAGGGATTGAACGTCGATTTCTATTTCGGCGGCACCTCCATCCTGATCGTCGTCGGAGTGGCCATGGATACCCTGCAGCAAATCGAGGCCCAGCTGGTGATGAGGCACTACGACGGGTTCATGCGGCGAAGCCGGATCAAGGGCAGGAGGGGATAGGGAATGAGGATCATCCTCTTCGGGCCTCCCGGAAGCGGCAAGGGCACGCAGGGCGATCTCGTCGAACGCCGCTATGGCATTCCCAAGGTCTCCACGGGCGACCTTCTCCGCCGGGCGGTCCGGGAGAGGACACTTCTCGGCATCAAAGCGGAGGCGCTGATGAACCGGGGAGAATTGGTGAGCGACGAGATCGTCGAGGGGCTCGTCCGGGAGAGGATCACGACTCCCGACACGAGGCGGGGTTATCTCCTCGACGGCTTCCCGCGAAACCTGGCCCAGGTCCGGAGCCTCGAGGCCATGGATGGAGCGCGGCCCGAGGTCGTCATCGAGATCGACGTTGACAGCCGCTGCCTGATCGAGCGCATGCAAAGCCGGCTGACCTGCCGGACATGCGGAGCCGTCTATAACCTCAGGGTCCAGAAGCCCCGGACCGAAGGGCGGTGCGATGTCTGCGGCGGGGAGCTTTACCAAAGGGCGGACGACCGTCCCGAGGTCATCGGCGAGCGTCTCAGGGTGTACAGAGAAAAGACCGAGAAGATCAGGGCCCACTACCAGGCCAAGGGCGTGTTTCACCGGGTGGACGGCTCCGGGTCGGTAAACGACGTGTTCGGCCGCATCTCCGGGATCCTCGACCGCGAGTTGGCCCATCGCGATGCGGACAAGGCGCAGAGATGATCATCTACAAGACCCCGCAGGAGATTGCCGTCATGAAGGAGAGCAATCAGATCGTGGCCAGGGTCCTCACCGAGCTGAGGGCCATGATCCGGCCCGGCGTGCGCACCCGGGACCTTGATGCCCATGCGGAGGCCAGAGCTTTTGAGCTGGGGGCGGTGCCCGCGTTCAAGGGCTACCGGGGGTTTCCGGCTTCGCTCTGCACCTCGGTCAATGAAGAGATCATCCACGGCCTCCCATCGGAGCGCATCCTGAAGGACGGAGATATCATCGGCCTCGACTTCGGCGTCCTCTTCGAGGGCTTTTACGGGGACGCAGCGGTGACCGTTCCCGTTGGGGCTGTCGGTCCGCAGGCCCTGCGTCTGATCGCCGTCGCCGAAGCGGCCTTCTACAAAGGCATCGAACAGATGAAGAAGGGCAACCGCATCTCCGATATATCTTTTGCCATCCAGGAGTATGTGGAGTCGGAGGGGTTTTCCGTCATCCGCTCCTTCGTCGGGCACGGCATCGGCCACTCCCCGCACGAGGAGCCGCAGGTGCCCAATTTCGGACCGCCCGGACGGGGGCCCAAGATCAAGGAGGGACTGACCCTGGCCATCGAACCGATGATCGCGGCCGGAGACTGGGAGGAGGAAATCCTCGAGGACGGCTGGACGGCCGTCACTAAGGACAGGAGCCTCTCGGCACACTTCGAGCATACAGTGGCCGTTACTAAGAATGGCCCTTTAATTTTAACTGTGCTATAATAGCGGCTATGTCAAAAGAAGAATCGATAGAGGTACAGGGAACGATCATTGAGACATTGCCCAATGCGATGTTTAAGGTGACGTTAGACAATGGTCATAAGGTGCTGGCCCACATTTCAGGGAA
>DQHV01000129.1:0-120 GCA_003524335.1 Candidatus Aminicenantota bacterium
CTTCCCGGGCCTGTTGAGGCCATGGAGACCGATCTCATCGAACGGCCGTTGGCAAAAATCGACTCAGATGGTAAAATGCTGAGGTTTATGATCAAGCCTTTCGAGATCAAGACTATTCGG
>DQHV01000129.1:160-6405 GCA_003524335.1 Candidatus Aminicenantota bacterium
CTCCATGAGAAACAGGCCAAGTGGGACCAGGCCTTGGCCGAACTCAGAAAATCAGTCGACGCCTACCTGGCCGCAACCGCCGGCACTGACGATGCGGCTCTCCTCGACGCCGCCGAAGCCCTCCATGCCCGCTACGAGATGATGGTCAGGACCATCCGGCCTGTCCTCCGTGAGGTCGACGACTTCCACAAGACGCTCTATGTTGTCTACCACAAGTATCTGCCCGGCAAGGACTATGCCAAGATCGCCGAGGCCAGCGGAGACATGCTGACCAAGGCCGAGGCCATCACCAAGGCCACGCTTCCCAAGCGTCTGGAATCCAAGATCCAGGCATTTAACACGGCCGCTCAGGAGCTCCATGAGGCGACCAAAGCCTTGGCCGAGACAGCGAAATCAGGCCGGGNNCGTCAGGCCTTTTTCTCGACCAGGATCTGGAGGATTTCGAGTTCGTCGGCATCGAACCAGATCTTATAGCATGACAGACACTTGTCTACCGGGATGAAGTACTGATAGTTGTAAGGACGTGCCAACATCCGCTGGCCACAGCTGGGGCAGCAGAGGTTCTGAGCGGCTTTCTCCTTCGCCCTCTGTTTCTTCACCGGGTTGAGGAGGAACTGCTGGCGGAACTCCTTTGCCTTGGCGAGCAGAGCATCTGAAAAAGCGACCTCCCGCCGCAGGATGATCCGGTCCACCAGGGAGGAAGCCACGAGCTTGCCGCCGCAGCGCCCGCATGCCTGGACGGCGACGCCCTCATAAAACGTGTCGGCGAGAAGTGTACGGCAGCGGGGACAGTGATTCTGACGGGAAGCATCCACGGGCCTATTCTTTCCCAAGTTCCGGAGTCCCAGCCGGACCTGGGGGAATTCCCGGGCCGAAGCCTCCACGCCCTCCTGGATGTTCCTGACACTCCGCACGACCGAAAAGTAGGGGAGGAAGACGAGCTCCTCGAGCCCGAAAGGGCCCTGCCATTTGCCGCTCGCGTCCTGGATCTGCCAGACCTTCTGCGCTTCAGGTGCGGCAACCGCCGCGGCGGCTTTGTCTACTGAGACCGAAACGTGGGACTCTTCGAAAGAACGGGCGACGCCCCTGGCCTCCTCCCTCATTCTCTGACTTTCCCAGACCTGCTCGATGACCTGGGCCGGCCGGAGCCGGGCTTGTTGAGCCAGGAGCCTGATCCTTTTCATCAAAGGTGGATGGGAATTGAAGAGTCGGCTCCAGAAGCCCTCGTCCTCGTCGCTGCTCAGGGCCGGAGCGACGATGAACAGAGGGCTGTATGTCAAGCTGAAGTCCCCGACGAATGAGCTTTTCAGGTGGGCCTTATAGAGCGCCCGGGCCAAGGCCACGGGGTTGCGGCCTATCTCGGAGGCAGCGGCATCGGCCAGGATTTCGCGTTCCCGGCTGAGCAGCGTGCTGAGAAGATGCATGACAAGTGAAGTGAGGGTGACGGCGCCGTAGATGAGGACAGGAGGGGCGCCGCCCCCGCCGCTCTCCAGCCGGTCTTCGGCCGAGATGTCTTCCGGCTCCAAGGCCGCCCGCAGCTTTTCCAGAAAGTTGGCCAGGGAACAGACCAGGGTGACATAAAAAGCATCGCCTCGTAAGATATGGGCCAGCTCGTGCGCGGCTACGGCCTGCAACTCGTCGCGAGTGCAGTCGGCCAGCAGGCCTTCAGTGATGGCTACGGCCGGAGTTCCATCCGCCTCGACGAGGGCCATCGAGTTGATGGCGAACGAAGGAATGACGTAGGGCTTGACCTCGGGAAAGCCGCTGGCGATGCGCATCTCCTCTACGGTATCGGCCAGCTGCTTGTGGTAGCGGTCCGAGAGGTCGGGTTTCCGGGCTTCCAGCCGCTTGAGGATATAGGCGGCTCCGAACTTCCGGGCATCGTAGTAGTGGAAACCGGCGATAAGGACCGCCACACCAAGGACCCAGAGCAGGAGCTTCGTCACGAAGGGACCGGAAAGGAAGTTCGGAACGGCGAACACTCCGACGCTTAAGAAAACGGCCAGGGCGATAATCCCGATGGCCAGGAAATAGAACAGGATCAGGACGGCGAAGAGGAAAATGCTGCGCTTCCACTGCCGCCTTTGGATCTCGTAAAAATCGTGCCGAGACTCTCTGTCCATGCTGGTTTTTGGGCTATCGTATCCAAAAAGCATAGGAGCGTCAAATCCGATTGCGCTGGCTCGCCGGCTGTGCTATAAACCGGCTTTATGAATTCTCATTTCGGTATGCTTTGCTCGCAGATTATAAAACGGCGAAGCGGGGAGACCAGCGAGGAGGACAGATGAATCCCAGAAGGCTGAGGTTTGTCCTGACATGGGCTGTTTGCACGGGGGTGCTTTCAACCCCCGTTCTGCTCCAGGCGGCAGAGCAGAAAAAGCCTCTGACTATTCAAGACATGATGAAATTCCGGCAGATATCCGAGGCTGTCATCTCCGAGAACGGCCGTTGGGCCGCATATACGCTTCAGCCCGACCGGGGGGATGGCGCGGTCGAGGTCAGGAACACGGAGGGCGATAAAACTTTTGCCATTGAACGAGGAAGCCGGTCCGCATTCTCCAAAGACGGACTCTGGCTGGCCGCTTTCGCCAAGCCCAAGGCGGTGGAAGTTGAAAAGGAGGGCCAAGAAAAGCCCAAAACGGGGCTAGCTGTTCTCGATCTCTCTACGGCTAAGGTCAGTGAATTCGAGAAAGTGGAGAAGTTCTCCTTTTCTAATGATTCGGCCTGGATCGGCTATCAGCTTTTCAAGGAAGAGGAAAAGAAAGAGGAGAATGAAAAAGGCAAGGAAGGAGGGGATGAGCCGGCCAAGCCGAAAATGAAAGCGCCAGGCACCCCGCTGGTCCTGCGCCATCTGTCCTCCGGAAGGGAGCTCCGGATTCCGTCAGTCCTGGCCTTTGCCTTCGACGAGACGGGCCGCCGGGTTGCTTATGCCGTCGGAGAGGCGGACGGAAAGAGGAATGGTCTCTATTATCGCGACTTGGGGAAGGACCCTCAGGCAGAAAAGTTCATCAACTCGGCCGAGAAAAGCGTCTTCGCCCAGCTCACCTGGGAGAGGGAAAGCACCCGTCTGGCCTTCATCTCTGCCCCAACCGACGACAAGGGAAATGCTGAAGGGGGGTCGCTTTGGNNACAGAATCAACCCTCCAGGCCGTTCCCTCCGCTCAGGTTCCAAAAGATTGGGTCATACCGACTCGCAACGAGTTCACCTGGTCAAAAGACGGGAAGCGCCTATTCTTTGGCCTTTTGCCCAAGGAAATATTCGAACTGATCAAAGAAGAAGAAAAAGAGTCCAAGAGTGATCCACAAGAGGCGGATCTCTATGAGACCGACAGGATCCTGGAAAAAAGTGGCGTCGACGTCTGGCACTGGAACGACCCGATCATCAACTCCCACCAGAAGAAAGCGTGGCCGAAGATCAAGGAAAAGACCTATCTCGCTGTCTATCATCTCGATTCTCAAAAGATGGTTCCCCTGGCCGACAGGGACATGCCCGACCTGGAGATCCCGGAAAACTCCCGCCTTGCCTTGGGATTCTCGGACATCCCCTATCTCAAGGAGGTCACCTGGGACGGCCGGTATGTTGATATCTACACAGTCGATCTTCAGACCGGCGCTAAAAAAAATATCCTGACCCGGCTCGGAAGCCGGGCCTCGCTGTCGCCGGACGGCGGGTTCGTCCTCTATTATAAAGAAAAGAATTGGCACCTCTTTGATGCGAAGACGGGGACAGCCCGCAGCCTCACGGCCGAGCTTGATGTTCCCTTCTTCGATGAGGAGGACGACCACCCGTCGGAGCCGCCCGCGCACGGCCTGGGGGCCTGGCTCGAAGACGGCAGCGCCGTCCTCATCTACGACAAGTACGACATCTGGAAAATCCCGACCGGCCGGGGCAACGCCATCAACCTGACCGGCGGGACAGGCCGGAAGACAGGGCTGACCTTCCGGATTGTCCGGCTCGATCCAGAAGAAAAGTCGATAAAAAGGGGACAGAAGCTCCTGCTTTCCGCCTATCACAATCAGCAAAAGTACACGGCTTTCTATACGGCCGACGCGTCCAAAGCGGGTGTAGAGAAAAAACTGGAAGAAAAGAAGACGTTCCAATTCCTGACTGCGGCCAAGAAGGCCGACGCCATCCTGTTCACCCGCGAGAGCTACGATGAATTCCCCAACGTCTGGGCAAGCGGCCTGGACTTCGCCTCGCCCTGCAAGCTCTCCGACGCCAACCCTCAGATCAAAGACTATGCCTGGGGAACAAGCGAGCTGGTGGCCTGGCAGAGCCTGGACGGAGTGCCTCTCGAAGGAGTCCTGATCAGGCCGGGAAATAATGTGCCGGGCAAGCGCTATCCGGTGCTGGTCTATTTTTATGAGAGAATGTCGGACCGGCTCCTCCGGTTCAACGAGGTTAAAATCAATCACCGCCCATGTTTCCCGTTTTATGCCGGCAGCGGCTATGCCGTCTTCCTTCCCGACATCATCTATGAGACCGGAAGGCCCGGCCTTTCCGCCTTCAAATGCCTCATTCCCGGCGTCCAGAAGCTCATCGAAATGGGTGTGGCCGACCCGAAGGCCATCGCCCTTCACGGGCATTCGTGGGGCGGCTATGAAACGGCCTATCTTATCACCCAGACCAACATGTTCCGGGCGGCCATCGCCGGCGCGGCCGTCTCCAACATGACCAGCGCCTACAGCGGCATCCGCTGGGAATCGGGCCTGGCCCGGCAGTTCCAGTACGAGAGGGACCAGAGCCGGATCGGCCGCAGCCTCTGGGAAAACCGAAGTCCGTTCATCGAGAACTCGGCCGTCTTCTTCGCCGACCGCATTCAGACTCCGCTCCTCTTGATGTTCGGCGACGAGGACGGCGCCGTGCCCTGGGAGCAGGGGATCGAGCTCTACCTGGCGATGCGCCGGCTGGGGAAGGACTGCGTATTCCTCCAGTACAGGGGGGAAGGCCATCATCCCCAAAAATACGCCAACAAGCTCGATTACTCTCTCAAGATGAAGCAGTACCTCGACCATTACTTGAGAGGAGAGCCGGCGCCGGATTGGATCAGCCGGGGCGTTCCCTACCGCGGGAAATAGCGACAAGAGCTGAGCCTGCGAGGTCGTTTACATTGCGCTGGGCTTGTGATAGAAGCATGTTCAGGCGACGTGTCTGGCATCGGGGTAAATCCCCGAGAGGAGGTCGAGATGGCCGATAAAAAAACCGAGTTCAGNNGAAAGGCCTTTGGCCGGCAGGAGCCGACAAAAAAACACCGAGTTGCGCTGGTTGGAACCGGAGGCCGGGGCAGCTCTCTCTGGGGCAAGGACCTGATCAATAATTATGGCGATGTCCTGGAGATGGTCGGCCTCTGTGATATCAACCCCATCCGGCTGGAATATGCCAAAAAGTACATGGGGGCGACTTGCCCGACTTTCACCGATTTCGAGCAGATGATCCAAGAAACGCAGCCCGAAACCGTTATCGTCACGACGATGGACAGCTTCCATGCGAAATACATCGGCCTGGCGATGCAGGCCGGGTGCCGCCCGGTCACCGAAAAGCCGATGTGCACGGACGAGAAGATGGTCCAGGAGATCATCGACACCGAGCGGCGGACGGGGAAGACGCTCCTGGTCACCTTCAACTACAGGTACGGACCAGATGCTGCGAAAATCAAGGAAATCCTCTTGAGCCGGGAGATCGGCGACGTCACTTCAGTCGACTTCCACTGGTACCTGGATATCTATCACGGAGCTTCATACTTCCGGCGGTGGCATGCCTTCAAACAGAACTCCGGCTCGCTTCTCGTCCACAAGGCGACCCATCATTTCGACCTGATGAACTGGTGGCTGGCGGCGGAGCCGGTGGAGGTCAACGCCTACGGAGAGCTCCGCAAATACGGCTTTAACGGTTCGTTCCGCGGCGAGCGGTGCATGACCTGTCCGCACAAAGCGGCGTGCGAATTCTATTGGGATATCACCAAGGACGAACAGTCCATGAACCTGTATGTCAAGGCCGAGTCCGCCGACGGCTACATCCGGGACTCCTGCGTCTTCCGCGAGAAGATCAACATCTGGGATACGATGAACGTCCAGGTCCAGTACCACAACCGCGTCACTATGAGCTATTCGCTCAACGCCTTTATGCCCTACGAAGGGTTCGCCGTCGGGTTCAACGGGACGAACGGCCGGCTGGATGTGAGGGTCTATCACAGCCAGCCCTGGAAGGTGGAGAATTTCGCTGAATTCCGGATCACCCAAAATTT
>DQHV01000129.1:6417-6587 GCA_003524335.1 Candidatus Aminicenantota bacterium
TTCAATCAGACGGCAAACTTCGGCTTGGCCGTTTGCCACCGTCCAGCCGTGAAATCCGGATAAGGGATGGGTGCCCCGCCTTTAGCGATGGATTCCTCTGATAGCGGGCCATTGGCGCTCATGAGCGCCGCATCATATACATCGACAGGTTATCGCGCCGGAAGCTCCAG
>DQHV01000100.1 GCA_003524335.1 Candidatus Aminicenantota bacterium
GGGATGGTTGCATCGCCCCGGGGACTTTAGTAATGTAGGGACATTCATCGATTTCGAGGAGGTCAGAGCATGGCGAGATTTTCGCGAAGAAATTTCTTGAAGACGGGAATGGGGCTGACGGCCGCCTCGGTCCTCTCCATAGAAAAAAGTCTCTTCGGCGCNNGATCGCCGGCGTCAACATCGTCGAGGAGGACCCCAACGACACGTCGGTCGGCTACGGAGGCATCCCGAACGAGGAGGGTGTCGTTGAGCTCGACGCCTCGGTCATGTACGGCCCGACCCACAAGGCCGGTGCCGTGGCCTCCCTGCGCAACATCAAGACGCCGTCCAAGGTCGCCAAGCTCGTCATGGAGAGGTCCGGCCATGTCCTCCTGGTCGGCGAAGGCGCCCTGAAATTCGCCCGGGCCCACGGCTTCAAGGAAGAAGACCTGCTCACGGAAAAAGCCCGTGAGATCTGGCTCAAGTGGAAAGAGGCCATGTCGGACAAGGACTACTGGCTCTCTCCCGACGAAAAAAAGATCATGGCCGAATTGAGGCCTTACATCGAACACTACGGCACGATCAACTGTCTCGCCAAGGACGGCGCCGGCGTCCTGGCCGGCGTCACTACGACGAGCGGGTATGCCTTCAAGATCCCCGGCCGGGTGGGGGATTCACCGATCATCGGCGCCGGGCTGTACGTCGACAACACCATCGGCGCGGCCGGCTCCACCGGCTTCGGGGAGGCCAACCTCCGCACCTGCAGCAGCTTCCAGGTCGTCCAGTTCATGGGTCAGGGCTTTTCGCCCGAGGAGTCCTGCCTCAAGGCCATGCAGGTCATCGCCGAAAAAGCCAGGCTGCAGCCCCGCCTGCTCAACGAAGATGGATTGCCGAACTTCGGACACAGCTTCTATGCCGTTAACAAAAAAGGGGAGTACGGGTCGGCCGGAATGTGGAGCGGGCACAGGTACGCCGTTCATGACGGCAAGGAGAACAAGCACAAGGAAGAAGCCTATCTCTTCAAAAGAAAAAAATAGACCGCTACTGTTCCTCGAAGATGATGGCGGTGTAGCC
Organism: Candidatus Aminicenantota bacterium; assembly: GCA_003524335.1. GTDB lineage: Bacteria > Acidobacteriota > Aminicenantia > Aminicenantales > UBA8522 > UBA8522. The sequence goes on from DQHV01000100.1 coordinate 1,054, forward strand.
CTTCTCCATAAGCCTTCGGGCGATCGTCTCGGCCGTTTCTCTATCCTTCGCCCGGATGCGGACGCGGTAGTAGACCTGCCGGGCGGTCTCGAAGGTCGAGACATAGACATCGGCATTCTGCCGCGCCAGATCCTTACGCATGGCTTCAGCATTGGCGCGTTGGATGAAAGACCCGGTTTGGACAGAGAACCTGAGCGCGACGAGCGGCGGGGAGATATCGGCCAGCACCTCAATCCGCACCGGCGCCGTCCCGGTCCCGATCAGGTCGATCGCCCCGGCGGCGGCGTAGGAAAGATCGATCACCCGGTTCTTGACGAACGGCCCACGGTCATTGATCCGGACGACGACCGACTTGCCGTTGTTCAGGTTGGTCACCGCGACGAACGTACCGAGCGGAAGGGTATTATGGGCCGCCGTGAGGTCGTTCATATCATACACCTCTCGGCTCGAGGTCCTCTTGCCATGGAACTCCCCGCCGTACCACGAGGCAATTCCGGTCTGGACGTTGCCGCCCGGAAGATAATCGACCTTCGGCCGGCAGCCGGAGAGGGAAACCGCTCCCAGGACAAACAGCAGACAACAATATCTTCTTATCGCTCTGGATTCTTGACCCATAATCCTCTAGAATAGCAGGTTTGGCACCGGTTGACCATGAAAAAAGCGCTCTACTTTGTTCCCGCCATCCTCTTCTATCTCCTCATTTTCGTCCTGTCTTCGCATAACTACGACCTCGACCTCCCTGGTCAAGGGCTCGACAAGGTCGCCCATTTTATCGAGTTTTCTTTCCTGGGTTTTTTCCTTTCCCTCGGCTATTTCAAGGCTTTCCATTTCTCTGCCTCTATCAAGTCCATCCTGGTTTTCGTCACCGGATTGCCGCTCGGCGTCCTGGATGAACTGCATCAGCTTTTCGTTCCCGGCAGGACCAGCGCAATCGAGGATGTCGTGGCCGACGCCGCCGGCATCGGCTTCGGGATCCTTTTGTACTGGCATCTTGCCAAGAGAAAGGGGCGAGCGCGGGAGAATGGACCGGCCTAAAGAGTCTTTTTCAGCTCGGTCTTTAAAAGAGTAAATGCCTTCCCCGGCGTCGAACAGAAGGAAAACAGCTTGACGTCTTGGGGGGAGATGGCGCCGGATTCGATGAGGGCGTCGAAATGGAGAACCTTCCGCCAATACTCCTCGCCATAAAGGACGATCGTCAACCCCTCGCGGGGAATCTTTCCCGTTTGGACAAGGGTCAGCGTCTCGAACAGCTCATCCAGAGTGCCGAACCCTCCCGGGAAGGCAACCACTGCCTTGGCCTTGTTGACCAGCCAGAACTTGCGGGTGAAAAAATAATTGAATATAAAGGAAAGCTCGGGCGAGATGTATGGGTTGGGAAGCTGTTCTTCGGGCAGGGAGATATTCATCCCAATGGATTTTCCGCCGGCCCGGGCGGCGCCCCGGTTGGCGGCTTCCATGATCCCGGGTCCTCCGCCGGTACAGATGACGAAGTTTTTGCCCTTTGGCTTCAGCTTGATGGCCCAGGAGGCCAGCCGGAAGGCCAGTTCCTCGGCATCCCAGTAATATTTCAACAGGGGGGACCGCCTGTCGGAAAGATCGAGCTGGGAAGAACCCAGGAAAAGAACCGTCGAATGGACCCTGTGTTTGGCCAGCCGGTGCATCGGCTCCAGGATTTCGCTCAGGATGCGGATCGTCCTGGCCTCATCCGAATCGAGGAATTCTTTGTTTAGGTAGGCTTTTTCCGGTTCATATATTTTTTTCACATGATCCTCAGGCCAGCACGGCCAAACGGTCATTCTATCCCAAGTCTACCGACCGGGCAAGTGCCCCTTATTTTCTTCTTTCGCAGAGAGCAAAGCGATCGTTGGAAGGGGGAAAGAGCAGCTTTCTCCCTCCAAAGAGACACTGTGGGAAACGAGTGGGCTGACAAGCCTGAATCCGAGCCTATTTTTGACTTCAGGCGCCCGGTGTGTTATCAATAGAAGTCTTCGATCGAGGCCAAATCACCATGAACGGGTTGAGTCTACTCAGTATCATGCCTTATCCGGGCAGGCTCATCATCATCGGCGCCGGGCCAGGGTTTGACAGGGTTGTTGTCACCTATGCCGTGACCGGGAGGTCCCCGGCGAGCCAAGCCAGAAGGCTCACCTTTGAGGGGAGCGCGGTCTGGACCGAACCGCTTGACGAAGAGACGCTCAGGAAGGGAAATGTCGAACTGCTCATATATCGCGCGATCGCCATCGACCGGAGGATCGCCGTGAGCAACGGCCGGCAGACCGATGATATCGTCAAGGTCCTTAAGCAGGCCGGCAAAGAAGAGCGGCCCGAGGATATCCTCTCCCGCTCGCTCGACAGCTGGACCTATGAGCCGGATCCCCCCCACTTCACTCCGCGGATCAGCGGCTGCGTCCTGACCGGCGGTGCCGCCGGGCTGAGCATCGTCAAGCGGCGGGAAGACGGCTCGCGCCTGGCCTCATATTTCTCCTGGTCCGTCGAGCCGGGGATGAGCAGAATGATCGCCACCTACGCCGGACGGGAAGAGAAACCTCTGCCGTCATTCCCCGGCGAACCGATCGAAATCAGGACCGGACTCGCGGCCGCTAAAGAAACGGCCGAAGCCGTCTACCAGGCCCTGAAGCCACAGGACCCCATGAAAGATTATCGTGTGGCCGTGGCCTGCGTCTCCGCCTTACGGGCCAACCTCAGGAACTACGACGTGCACATTATCAACCGTCGGGAAGGATGAGCGCTATGGAAAAAGCTGACAAGTCCGCTCGGCTTCAGTATTCCACCAAGGTGGCCGAGGACTTCCCGGAGACACTCTCATTCGCCGGCCGCGGATTCCAGAAGCGATTCGCCATGCGCTATGGGGAGAACCCCGGCTATCCGGCCGCTTTCTACGCCGAAGACGGGGCTTCCGGCCCGAACATGGCTACCATGGAAGTGCTCCAGGAGGGAGCAAAAGGACTGAGCTACATCAATGTCGGCGACATGGACCTCGGCCAGCGGCTGGTCAAGAAACTGACGGCGATCCGCCCCCGGCTTCCCGCATGCTCCTTGATCAAGCACGAGATGCCCAGCGGAGTCGCCTTGGCCGAGACGGTGGAAGGGGCGTTCGAGAAGGCCTGGCAATGCGATCCGCTCTCCAACTTCGGGAGCGTGGACGTCTTCAACGCCCCGGTCACCGAATCCCTGGCCAGGCTGCTGACCGAGAGCGCCCGCAACATCGAGGTCGTCTACGCCCCCGGCTACACCCAAGAGGCGCTGCCCGTCCTGGCGGCACGCAAGAACCTCCGAGTCGTCAAGATGGGCGCGCGGATAGACGAGCCGGCCCTGGACAGCGGGCTGGAGTTCAAGCGGGTGGCCGGCGGCGTCCTTGTCCAAAAGAGGTTCGACTCCCGCATCCTCAGCCCTCGGGACGTGGACATCGTTTCGGCCCGAAAGCCGTCACTCGAGGAAGTCGAGGCCGCTGTTTTCAACTGGATCGTCGCCTGTTTCACCCGTTCCAACGCCGTGGTTATTGGCCAGAAGGACAAGGTCCACGGGATCGGCTCCGGTCAGCGCAGCCGAATCGACGCCGCCGATTGCGCCATCCGTTTTTCCAGGCGGGGCTACGGTCCCGAGGGCTGCGTCCTAGCCTCTGATGCCTTTATGCCGTTTCCGGACGTCGTCGAGCTGGCCGCCCAGAACGGCATCACGGCCCTCATCTATCCGCTGGGCTCGATCAAGGATCAGGAGGTCATCGACCGGGCTAACCAGCTCGGCCTGGCCATGATTATCACCCGCCGGCCGGGAGAGACGGGCAGCGAACGGAGCTTCCTCCACAGGTAGGCAGGTCCGATCGGACTGGATGATGCCGCTGAAAGAATACAAGAAGAAAAGGGACTTCAGGAAAACCCCGGAGCCGGGGAACTCGACGATGCCCAAGAAACGGGAAGGCCTAATATACGTCATCCAGAAGCACGAGGCCTCGCACCTCCACTTTGACCTCAGACTGGAGGAGGGGGGAATCCTCAAGAGCTGGGCCCTTCCCAAGCTTCCTCCTCAGGCCGAGGGCGTCCGGCGTTTGGCCGTCGAGACTGAGGACCATCCCTTGGGCTACGAGGAGTTCGAAGGCATCATTCCCGAGGGTGAGTACGGCGCCGGAAAAGTAGAGGTCTGGGACCAGGGGACCTATCTTCCCCAGGAAACCGACCCGGGCAAGCGGATCGTCGAGATCAAGGGACGGAAACTCTGGGGCCGCTACGGCCTGATCAAGCTCAAAGCCAAGAATCCCGAGGACAAGAACTGGCTTTTCTTCAAATTGAAAAGCCCGCTATAATACATCCCCATTTTCTTTTGAGGAAAGCGAAAAATGAAAAAAGAGGAAGAAGAAAAGATCGCCTGCCATGTCTGCCAGAACATGATTCCTAAGGCGGCAGCGCTGCACGCCGAGGGAGAGGAGTATGTCCTCCATTTCTGCAAATTGGAATGCCTGGACTACTGGAAAAATCAGAAGAATAAGGTAAAGGCCTGAGAGGTCTAACCAGAGCCCATGTATCTCTCCATCCTCTGGCATCTCCATCAACCTGTCTATCGCGACCCCGATAGCGGTGAATACGTCCTGCCCTGGGTCAATTTCCACCTGACCAGGAACTACTACCAAATGGCTTTTTTGGCCGAAGAAGCCGGTTTCCCCTGCACTTTTAACCTCGTTCCTTGTCTGCTCGAACAGATCGAGGACTATTGCCGAGGGAAGGCCGTCGATTCCCTTCAAAGACTGCTCGAAGCCGATCCTCGGAAACTGGACCCGACCGAGCGTGAACGACTGCGCCGGTTTCTTCCCCCGGGAACGACATGCACAGACGCGGGCGAAACCCAGATTCTGGCCCTCCGGTCTTTCTTTTCTCCCGTTGTGGACACCGGCCGTGACAGGGACGGCCTCCTCGACGAGCAGATCAAGGTTCGGAAGAAGGTCCTCCCTTTCTTCAGGAAACTCTGGCAGGGCGGTCATGTCGAGCTGACGACCTCGGCCTATTACCACCCCCTGCTTCCCCTTGTCTTCGACCTCCGGGTGGGAGGGGAGACGTTCATGCCCGAGCTCCGTTTCACCCACCCCGAGGACGGAAGAGAGCAGATCAAAAGGGGCCGCGATTATTTCCAGCGCGTCTTCGGCCGGTACCCTCGCGGGATCTGGCCATCGGAAGGAGGACTTAGCCTGGAAGTCGCAAAGGTCATGGCCGCGGAGGGCTATGCCTTCGCGGTGACCGACGAGAACATCCTCTGGAAGACCTTAAAGAGGGGCCCGGATACGAGCCTTCTGTATCGTCCCTATGACTGCCGGGGGCTGACCATATTCTTCCGCGACCGGGAGCTCTCCGACCTGATCAGCTTCGAGTACTGGCGCTGGCCGGAGAAAGACGCCGTCTCTCATCTCCTGGCCAAGCTGGAGGAAAAGGGAAAGGGCTGTCCCCAGGACGCCATTTGTGTCATCGCCCTCGACGGCGAAAACCCCTGGGCGGGATACCGCGAGAACGGCGTCCCCTTTCTGCGTGAGCTCTACGGCCGGATCCTCAAGAGGACTGACCTCACACCCATTTTTCTGGAGAAATATCTCGCCCTATCCAAGTCGCGAACAGAGCTGGAAATCGTGCCCGGCACTTGGCTCGGCAACTTCTCCAAATGGGTCGGCTCTCCGGCCAAGAACGCGGCCTGGGACGTTCTTACCCGAACCAGGGAGAAATGCGGCCCTAGCCAGGAGATGTATATCGCCGAAGGATCGGACTGGTTTTGGTGGTTCGGTGAAGAGAATGTCGCCGAATTCGAAGCCCTCTTCCACGGCTATCTCAAGAAGGCCTGCCAAGCCAAGAAAAAGGGAGTGAGCAATGACTGAGCCGATCTTCCTTTTCGCCATCCACAACCACCAGCCGGTGGGGAATTTTCCCTCGGTTTTCAAGAAAGCTTTTCGCGACTGCTACGAGCCTTTTCTCATCGCCCTGGCCGGGCATCCGGCCATCCACTTCACCCTCCATTTTTCCGGACCTCTCTGGGAGTACATGGCAGCCAAGGAGAGAAGGTCCAGGGACTTGGTCGAGGAGATGACCGGACGTGGCCAACTCGAACTCCTGGGCGGCGGGTTCTACGAGCCGGTGCTGTCTATCATCCCCGAAGAAGACAGGATCGGGCAGCTCTGCCTGATGAACGAATTCCTCTCCGAGAATTTCGGGCGCAAGCCAAGGGGCGTCTGGCTGACTGAGAGGGTCTGGGAACCTCATCTGCCAAAAACGCTGGCCAAAGCAGGAATTGAATACACTCTCCTCGACGAAGAACATTTCCATTATGCCGGCGTCAAGGACATCGAGCGCCCTTATCTAACAGAAGAGGGAGGTTGTCCCCTGATCCTGTTCCCGGTGAGCAAGGCGCTCCGCTATCTCATCCCTTTCCGGACCATCGAGGATGTCCGCGCCCATTTCCGGGAGGTCGCGGGAAGGGGAGGAGTGGCCATCCTCGGCGATGACGGCGAAAAATTCGGCCTCTGGCCGGGGACGCACAAATGGGTTTATGAAGAGGGCTGGCTCGCCGGTTTCCTGGCCTTCTTAGAAAACGAGGGCGTTCGAACAATGACCTGCTCTGAATATCTTGACCTCCTGCCTTCGCTCGGGCTGGTCTATCTTCCCCCGGCCTCGTATGAGGAGATGATGGAATGGGTCCTCGAGCCTGCCGGCTTCGAGCGCTTCCGGGCCCTCAAGCAGGAAGTCCCACCCGAGGCGCGGCGGTTCCTGCGCGGCGGGTTCTTCCGCGAGTTCTTCCTCAAGTATCCCGAGAGCAACCACCTCCATAAGAGGATGTTGCTTGTCTCCCGCGAAGTCCGCAAGAGCCCGAGCCCGGAAGCCGCCCGCGAGCTCTACAAAGCCCAGTGCAATGATCCTTACTGGCACGGGGTTTTCGGAGGACTCTACCTGCCGCATCTTCGGGAATCGGCCTATCAACATCTGATCGAGGCAGAAAAGAGACTACCTCTCAACCCCGGCTGGGAGACTCTCGATTACGATTTCGACGGCCGAGAAGAGCTCTTCTTCCGCCACGATCGATTCAACCTCCTGCTCAAACCCGCCGCCGGAGGAAGCCTCGTCGAATTCGACGACCGCCTCTTCGGCCGCAACCTCTCCGATGTCCTGGCCCGCCGGCCGGAGTCCTACCATCGCCAGAAGGAGCAGGGGCCGGGCGAGGGAGGCAAAAGCATCCACGAGCAGGCCAAGAAGCTCCCGCCCGAAGCCGCCTCTCTTCTGAGATATG
>DQHV01000110.1 GCA_003524335.1 Candidatus Aminicenantota bacterium
GACGGTTCTCGAGCGCCGGGTTAACGAAGGCGACCCCGTCGTTCCGTTGACTTCCTACCAGGAGGGGACGGAACTCCTGATCATGGCCGAGATGAGCGACCTCATTTTCAAGGGCACGGTGGACGAGATCGACGTCGGGAAGCTCAGCGAGGGGATGGCGGCCGAGCTTCAGATCGGCGCCATACCCGACCAGAAGATCACCGGCCGGCTGTCCAAGATCTCGCCCAAGGCCAAGCAGAAAGAGAACGCCACACTGTTTGATGTGGAGATCGAGATCACCAACCGGGGGGATAAGATTATTCGGGCAGGGTACTCAACCAATGCCAGCCTGGTTATCCGCAAGGTCGAGAACGTGCTCTTCATCCCGGAGCGGCTGGTCGAGTTCAAGGATGACAAGACCTCTGTCGAGATCGAGACCGCTCCCGGCGTCTACGAGAAAAAGCAGGTCAAGCTGGGGCTCAGCGATGGCCTGAACGTTGAGGTCCTCGAGGGCCTGGCTGAGGGAGCGGAAATCGTCGAGCGGCCGCCCAAGGAGATCAAGTAGCGTCGAATCCGGGTTCCGATGAAAGCCTTCATGTTCTTCTCGCACCTCCTGCGGGACGTCCGCTCCCAGAAAACGCGCACTGTGCTGACCGTCTTCGGCATCGTCTGGGGGACGGTCTCGATCGTCCTCCTCCTCGGTTTTGGGGTCGGGATGGGCCGGCAGATGAGNNAGATGAGCAAGAACATGCACGGGATGGGTGAGGGGATCATCATCCTCTGGCCCGCCCGGACGAGCATTTCTTACCAGGGCTTGAACAAGGGGCGCGCCCTCAGTTTCCTGGAGGAGGATGCCTTTCTCCTCGAACGGGAAGTTCCCCAAGTCGCGTCGGTGAGCGCCGAGTACTCGCGCTGGAATACCACCCTGAAGAACGACAAGAACTCCTATTCCGCCCTGGTGCGCGGAGTCTACCCTGTTTACGGGGAAATGCGCAATATCATCCCGGAAAGGGGCGGCCGGTTCATCGACCCCCTCGACCTCGAGCACAGGAAAAGGGTCGTTTTCCTCGGGAACAAGCTTAAGGAAGAGCTCTTCAAGTCGGCGCCGGCCGTCGGCCGCTATGTCATGCTCAACAGCATTCCCTTCCTCGTCGTCGGCGTCCTCCTCGAGAAGAAACAGGATTCGAGCTACGGGAGCCGCGATGAGGTCGCGGCCATCATCCCGGCCTCGACCTTTTCGTCGGTTTTCGGGACGAAATACATCAACAACTTCGTTGTCAAGGGACGCGACCCACGGGAGCACGAGAACCTCAAGAACCGGATGCTCCAGGTCTTCGCCAAGAAATACAAGTTCCATCCTGACGACAAGGAGGCCGTCTGGGTCTGGGACGTCGCCGAATCGGAAAAGATGTTCCGGGCGATCATGCTCGGGTTTAACCTTTTCCTGGGGATCGTCGGCGCCTTCACCCTGATCGTCGGGGGAATCGGTGTCTCCAACATCATGAACGTCGTCGTCGAGGAGCGGACCCGGGAGATCGGGCTGAAGATGGCCCTGGGCGCCAAGAAACGCTACGTCCTCTCCCAGTTCCTGTTCGAGACGCTTCTCATCACGCTGATCGGAGGGGCGATCGGACTAGCCTTCTCGGCGGGGATCATCGCTGTCTTTCCGGGAAGCTCGATTTCCGAAGAAATCGGGCGGCCCACGTTCTCTCTCCAAGTGGCCCTGATCACGGTGGCTCTCCTTGGGCTCATCGGCTTTCTGGCCGGGTTCGCGCCGGCCCGCCGGGCGGCCAACCTCAATCCGGTCGAAGCCTTGAGGTCATAGTAAGGAATAACGCATGGTGCATCTCGTCCGACTTTTCTACATGGAACTGAGGCGGCAGCGGAAACAGATGACTCTGACCATTGTCGCCTTGGCCTGGGGGACTTTTTCCATCGTTATCCTCCTGGCCTTCGGCGAGGGTCTCAACCGGCAGATGGCCAAAGCATTCCACGGGCTCGGACAGGGGATATGCATCGTCGGCGGCGGTCAGACTTCGAAGCCCTACCTAGGGCTGGGGAAGGGACGAAGGATCTTCCTCAAGCTGGAAGACCTCGACCTCCTCCAGGAACGCGTCGCGGGGATCGAGCTCATCAGCCCGGAGAACGACCGCTATATCAATACCTTGACGTACGGACGGAAAAGCATTACCAAGCGGGTGATCGGTGTGGCGCCCGCGTTTGAAGAACTGCGCACCTATTATCCGGAGAGGGAAAGCCGGTTTCTCAACGAAACCGACGTCGAAGGCAAAAGGCGGGTTATTTTCCTGGGTGCCAACCTCAAGGAAGCGCTTTTCGGCACAGGGGAGGCCGTGGGGAAGACGATCCTGGTCAACGCCGTCCCGTTCCTGGTCGTTGGGATCATGCAGGACAAGATGCAGAACAGCATGTACAACGGGCCGGACGTGGAGAAGGCGGCCATCCCCTATACAACCTACCTGGCGATCTTCGGCGACAAATATCTCTCCCGCCTGATCTACAAGCCCATGGATCTGACCCGGTCGGAGATGGTGAAGGACGATGTCATACGCGTTCTGGCCCAGAAGTACAAGTTTGACCCTGAGGACAAGCAGGCCGTCGATTTCTGGGATACGGTCGAGCAGGAGAGAACCACTAATAAGATCTTTTTGGGAATCAAGATTTTTATGGGGGTCATCGGAGGGCTGACCCTTATCGTGGCCGGAGTCGGGGTGGCCAACATCATGTATGTTTCAGCCAGAAAGAGGACCAAGGAGATAGGAATCAAGATGGCCCTGGGCGCCAAGAAGCGCTACATCCTGGCCCAGTTCATCTCCGAGGCGCTGATGATCGCCTTTGCCGGAGGGGCGGCGGGGGTTCTGCTTTCGGTCGCTGCCGTGGAGGGTGTCAACGCGATGGCCTTGAAGGGGGATGTCGCCGACATCCTTGCTCATCCCGCCATCTCGCTCGACATCATGGTCGCGACCGCGCTCATCCTTAGCCTGATCGGCTTCCTGGCCGGGTTTTTCCCGGCCCGCCGGGCGGCGTCCCTCAACCCCGTGGAGGCCCTGAGGTATGAATAACCGGAGGATGCGATGATCAAGATGGAGAAGATCAACAAAACCTATGGCACGGGCTCATCCCGGGTGGAAGCTATCAAGGAGATCGACCTGGAGATAAAGGAGAACGAGTTCGTCGGCCTCATCGGTCCCTCCGGGTCCGGGAAATCGACGTTAATGAACATCATCGGCTGCCTGGACATGCCAACCTCGGGTGATTATTTTTTTGAAGGCGAAAAGGTCCAAGGCTTCAGCTCCAACCAGCTGGCCGAGATCAGGAACAGGAAGATCGGGTTTGTCTTCCAGAATTTCAACCTTTTGCCCTATGCCACGACTTTCGAGAACGTCGAGCTGCCGATGATCTTCAAAGGCGCTTCGTCCAGGGCGCGGCGGGCGAAGGTCATGGAGCTCCTGGAGAGGGTCAACCTTGCGGCCAGGGCCCACCACCGGCCGAGCGAGCTCTCCGGAGGCGAGATGCAGCGGGTGGCCATCGCCCGGGCCCTGACAAATGACCCGCGCCTCATCCTGGCCGACGAGCCTACGGGAAACCTGGACACCAAGTCCGGCCAGGAAATCCTCAGGATCTTCGAAGAGCTGTGGAGCCAGGGGCATACCCTCGTCATCATCACCCACAACCCCTACATCGCCGACTGCGCCCGGCGGGTGGTCAAACTCCGCGACGGCCTGGTCGAAGAAGACTCCGCCCGGATGTGAAGGGCAATTTGGGTCCCCCTCTTTGGCAAAGAGGGGTCAGGGGAGATTT
>DQHV01000073.1:0-128 GCA_003524335.1 Candidatus Aminicenantota bacterium
GCTTCTTTGGCCAGGAAGATTTTGTGAGTGCGGGTGCTCAGGCCGTTCCAGGAGGAATAGTGGGCGCCGCTTTTCGGAGAGCCGAGGAAGTCCTCGTTTCCCCGCAAGGCGAACAGGTACTCGTTCTG
>DQHV01000073.1:221-3394 GCA_003524335.1 Candidatus Aminicenantota bacterium
TCTCACCCCACTCCCCCCCTATAGGGGGGATGTTTTTCCTCTAAATCCACCCTTGTCAAGGGTTTAGACACCTTATATAATAGTCGGGTGGAACACCGGCCGCCCGAGATCGACCTCAATGAAGTCGTCGTCAAGTACCGGCCGGTCGTCAGCTTCAAGGTCAAGAAATCCCTGGGTGCCCAGACCCCGGACTGGGAGGACGTGGTCAACGAGGTCATCACCCAGGTGATCGAAAAGGTCAAGAAGGGGGAATTCCGCGGCGAATCCTCGATCGGGACTTTCATCTACACCATCACCAGCCGCCGGATTGTCGACCATATCCGGATGAAGACCAAGGTCCTGAGGAGCATCCCGGAGCCCGCCCCCTTGCCCGATCCCTGTGACGACGCCGAGAGACGGGAGAGGGCCCGGATCCTCGCCGAGGCCATCCAGCAGCTCAAGCCCAAGTTCAAAGAGGTTTTAAATCTCTATTATTATCAAGAGCTTACTCGTAACGAGGTGGCGGACCGTCTGGGCATTTCGCCCCGCCGGGTCAGCGAGCGTCTCAACTACGCCCAAAAACTCCTCCGGAAGATGGTCAAGACATGAAAATATTCAGTTTTTCGCTCCATCCGGCGACTAAATCGTTGAAACCGGATGAAAGGTGAAGAGCATGAAAAAATGCCTGTATACCGACCAGATCGATGATTACATCTTGAATAAACTAGAGGGGGGGGCCAAGGAGCAGTTCGAGGAGCACTATTTCAACTGTCCGAGCTGTTTCCGGCAAATGGAAGAGCGCGATGCCTTGATTTCCACGATTAAGAACCGCGGCGCCTGGCTCTTCAAGGACGAGGCTGCGTCCGAGCAAAGGGATTGGGTGCCCGCGTGGAAGCGAGCTCTGTCGTCCTTCACGCCCCGGCAATGGGCAACCGTGGGGGTCGCCGCCGCCGCTCTTCTGCTGGTCGTTTTCGGGGTTCTGCCCCAGTTCAGGGGCTCCTCACCCCAGTTCGTCCTGAGTGAGACCGAAGTGGTCAGGGGAGAGTCATTGACCTTGATCTCGCCCATCATCGACGTCAAGTCCGTCCCCACCTTCTTCGAGTGGAAGTCGCTCGGCCAGGAAGTCGAATACAAGATCTCCCTCTACAACAGCGAACTGCTCTGGTCGGCCGTGACCCGGGACAGCCGGATCGCCGTTCCCGAGGAGACACGGCAGCGGATGCTGCCCGGTCAGCGTTTTGCCTGGCAGGTGAGAGCCTTTTCCGCGCGCGGCACTCTGATCGCCGTTTCGAGCAAGGTCCAGTTCCAGGTCGGGCCGGCAGAATAACGCCCCCCTCCCCTAGTCTTCGATCAAACTCTCGTCCTCGGCGTACAGTCGGCCGCGGCTTTCTTCTTCAAAAGCTAAGCAGCACATCAGCCGGCCGCACAGCCCCGAAATCTTGGTCGGGTTGATGACGACCTGCTGCTTTCTCGCCTTCTGGATGGTGACCGGCTCGAAGGTTTTCATGAAGCTCGCACAGCAGAGAGGGCGGCCGCAGACGCCGAGCCCTCCGAGCATCTTGGCCTCGTCCCGGACGCCGATCTGGCGCATCTCGATCCGCATCCTCAGCTCCTGGGCCAGGTCCTTGACGAGCTGGCGGAAATCGATCCGGCCGTCCGCGGTATAAAAAAAGATCCCCTTTTTCTCGTTGAAAAAGTATTTCACCGCCACCAGCTTCATCGGCAGGTTCCGGGCCTTGATCCTCTGGAGGCAGAGGTCGAAAGCCTTGCCCTCTTTCTCCCGGAGCCACTGGAACTTCCGGATATCGTCATCGGTCGCCCGGCGGATGATGTGGATGGCACACCGTTCGGCCTTGGGCAATTGGCAGACTTCGGAAGGGATATCGACCACTTTGGCCAGGTCCCCGCCCAAGTCGGACTCGACCAGATAGACATCCCCTTTCTGGACGTCCAGGTCGCCTTTGTGAGCTCGAAGGACCTTCCCCGTGCTCTCAGAGACGAGACAGAATATCTCGGTCATGTGTGTCTTCTCCCAGGAGTGAATAGAACGCGCTGGCGATCAGGCTCATGTTCAGGCTCTTGTCCAGTCCTGAGACCGCCCCGTCGACCCGCCGGAGGAACTCCCAGCACTTCTCCAGGCCCCTGAAGTTGGCCAGCGCCCGGATGTCTTCCCCATAATCGGGGTTAAGCAGTAAGGAAAGGTCCCCTCCTTCTTTCAGAAGGACCAGGTCCCGGCAGAAAGAGGCCATGATTTCCAGGATTTTCTTCAGGTCCTCACGGATGAGGTTCCGCTGGGCAAAACCATAGCTCCTCAAAAAGAGGGACGGCTTCTCCGGCTTGACGATGGACAGGAATAGGTCCCAACCTTCCCGACGCGCGCTCTGGACCTCGTCCCAATTGAGTTCCAGCGCCTCCTCCAAGTTCCCTTGGACAAAAAGGGATATGATCCTCGCCCGGTCCTCCCGGCAGCCTTTTTCCACGAGCGCCCCCGCGATCTCCTCCCTTCCGACGGGCACGAACTGCAGGGCCTGGCAGCGCGACTTGATCGTCGGCAGGATGAGATGGTGATTGTCCGTGACCAGGATGAAATGCGAGAAAAGGGGGGGCTCCTCCAGGATCTTCAGCACGGTGTTGGAGGAATCATCGTTCATCTTGTCCGCTTCCGAGATGATGAAGATCCGCTTGCGTCCGACCATCGGCCTCATGTATGCGGCTTGACGCATCTCCCGCATATGTTCCACCTTGATGACCTGGCCGGCTGGACGGATCTCCTGGACATCGGGGAATCGGCCGGCCGAGATGGCCAGACACGTGGGGCACTCCCCGCAGGCGTCATCCCTGAGGCGCTCGCAATTGACGGCCTTGGCCAAGGAGAGGGCCAGTCTCCTTTTCCCCACGCCTTCCGGCCCGTAAAAAAGAAGCGAGTTGGGGAGCCGGTTTTTCTGCAGGGCCAGCCGCAGGATCTTTTTCACCCGGCTGTTCCCCAGGATATTATCAAAATCCATGGCTGTTCCTCAGGCCGCGCGCCCGTCCTTGTCCAGAGCCTTTCTCAAAAACCGGCCCGTATGGGACCCGGCCACGGCCGCAACCTCCTCCGGCGTACCCTGAGCGACGATCCACCCGCCCTTTTCGCCCCCTTCGGGCCCCAAGTCGATGACATGATCGCAGTACTTGATGACGTCGAGGTTGTGCTC
>DQHV01000036.1 GCA_003524335.1 Candidatus Aminicenantota bacterium
GTCAGGGGTGTCAGGCTGAGAAAAAAAAGGGGCAGGTAAGTCAAGAAATCCTGCTCCAGGACTTCCGACTCCCTCCGGGCCAAGAGGCGCGAAACCGCCCGCGCATAGAGCGCCCAAAAGGCAACGAGGATAGCAAAAATCAGGGCGCTGAGGAGGACGAGCGCGACGGTGGACGGCTCGAAGGAATGACGGGAAACCTTGAACCCGGGGACCTGGAGGATCAATAGGAAACAGCTGCTCAAGAGGGCGCTGAACAAGAAGAACATGAATAGAAAGAGCGGTTTCCCTTTCATCCGGAGAATGATGATTTATCTTATCATTGATTGTCAAGCTGTGCTATCATGAACCCGATGGAGATTTCTGCCGTCATCATCACTTACAACGAAGAGCGCCGGCTGGAAGACGCCCTAAAAAGCCTGCCCGGTGTCGTTTCCGAGATTGTGGTCGTCGACTGCCAAAGCAGCGACGAAACGGTCAAGATCGCGCGGAGGTTCACCGACCGGGTAATCGAGCGGGCCTGGACCAATTTCGCCGACCAGAAAAACTTTGCCAACGGAATGGCCATGAATCCCTGGGTTTTTTCGCTCGATGCCGACGAGCGCGTCTCGCCCGAACTCCGGAAAGAACTCCTCGATCTCCGGACGGCGGAGCCCGACGTCGATGCCTTCTCCATCCCGCGGCAGGTCCATTACCTGGGGCGCTGGATTCGTCACTCCGGTTGGTATCCCGACCGCAAACTCCGGCTCTTCCGCAAGTCCAAGGCCCATTGGGAAGGGGAGTACGTCCACGAGAAACTGGTCGTCAAGGGCTCGATCGGGAAACTGCGCGGCGCCATCCACCACTTCACCTACCGGAACATCCATGAGCATCTGGCCCGCATCAACACGTTCTCCGACTTGGGCGCCCAGAAGCTCTACGCCCGGAAGAAGAAGGCCCGTTGGCACCATCTTATTTTGCTGCCCTTTTTCCGGTTCATCCGGGCCTATTTCTGGAAGCGCGGATTCCTGGATGGCTTTTCCGGCCTGGTTATCTCCGTCCTCACCGGCTACGCCGTTTTTGTCCGCTACGCCAAGCTGAAGGAGATCTGGAAGAAAGGAGAGCGGATTGAGCCTTTTCCATATTGATTCCGGCCGGGAGTGGCGCGGCGGGCAGAGACAGTCCCTCCTCCTGGTCAGAGAGCTGATGAGAAAAGGCTACGCGGCCCGGTTCGTCGTCCAGCCGGGCAGTCCGCTGCACGAAAAAGCGGCTGCGGAGGGGCTTCCCGTCTTCCCTATCCGGATGCGGGGGGAGGCCGATTTCTGGGCGGCCTTCCGGCTGAGCCGGACGATGAAACGCCACGAGTGCCGGCTGGTCCACTTTCACGACGCCCACGCGGTCGCTCTCGGCGCGGCGGCGGCGCGGCGCGCTCAAGTCCCACTCCGGTTCATCTCCCGTCGGGTCGATTTTCCCTTGAAAGACAATAAGTTCTCGCAGCGCAAGTACACCCGGGATGTGGATGGCATCATCGCCATCTCCGAGGGAGTGCGGAAGGTCCTCCTCGATTCGGGGATCCCGCCCTTGCTCATCTCTGTCATCCCCTCCGGGATCGATTTCTCGCCCTTCCGTGAAGTCACCTCCCGGGACTTCCTGCGCCGGGAGTTTTCCTTTGCCCCGGATGATTATCTGGTCGGCATCGTCGCCGCCCTCGAGGACCACAAGGGACACACCTATCTGATCCAAGCTTCTAAGATCCTGAAAGAGCAGGCCCCCAAAATCAAGGTCATCGTAGTCGGAACAGGTTCTCTGAAGATGGAGCTGGACCGGCAGGTGCGCGACCTGGGTGTCGACGACATCGTCTTCTTCCTCGGGTTCCGAGAGGACGTGCCCCGCATCCTGGCTTCGCTCGACCTTTTTGTCCTGTCTTCGCATCTCGAGGGACTGGGGAGCTCGCTGCTCGACGCCATGGCCAGCCGCCTTCCCGTGGTGGCCACGGAGACGGGCGGCATCCCGGAGGTCGTGGTCAACCTGAAGACCGGCCTCCTTGTCCCGCCTCGGGACCCGGCGGCCCTGGCCCAGGCCGTGCTGACGCTCTATCGCGATCGCGGGTTGGCCGCGCGGCTGGCCAGCCGCGGTTTCGAGGTCGTCCATCAGAAGTTCTCCGCCGAGGGCATGGCTTGGAAGATCATCGATCTCTATGAGAAGATCGCCAGGAAAAAAGGCATCCGTCTGAGCTGAGAGGAGGAACGATGAAAATCGAGCGAGTCGATTTATCGCTGCTCTACCTGCCGTACGTGCGCTTCTTCGAGACCAGCCTCGGCCGGGAGGAAGGCCGGGAGTTCATTATCGTCAAGGTCCATTCTGAAGGCTTGTGCGGGTATGGAGAAGTGGTCGCCCAGGCAACTCCCTCCTATAGCTACGAGACGACTGCGACCGCCTGGCTGATCCTGCGCGATTTCCTGATCCCGCTGCTGTTTTCCAAGGATCTCGCCAGGCCGGAAGAGTTTTACCGGGAAGCGAGGCGATACCGCGGCCACCCCATGGCCAAGGCTGGGCTGGAGCTCGCCCTCTGGGACCTCCAGGCGAAAAAGGCGGGCGTTCCGCTGGCCAAGCTTTATGGGGGGA
>DQHV01000352.1 GCA_003524335.1 Candidatus Aminicenantota bacterium
AGGCTCCTCTTCCGCTGACGTTCCTGGACCTCGTAGAAGTCGCGCGGCCGTGTTGCCATGGTGCCGCCGGAATCATACCGGAATCGCTGCGCGGCGGTCAATGCGCGGCGGCCGCGGAGCGGTTCGGAGGATAGCCTTCCCCGGCCGGGAGAGTTCACCGCTTGATCCGGCCTCCTCGGGATTTCGCTTTGACGTTCAAGACCGATATGAATATAGTCTTTCTTACCTATCGTTCTTCAGGAGGTCATCATGAGAAAAGTCGCTATCGTCTGCGCGTTCCTCTTGGCTTTGACCGCCGCCGGCCTCATGGCTGTCGATACGGCCGACACGAAGTTCCTGACCCAGCCGGCCGTCTCGGCCGAGCGCATCGCCTTCGTCTACGCCAACGACATCTGGACGTCCGACCTCGAGGGCCGGAACGTCCGGCGACTGACCTCGGACGCCGGCGCGGAGATGATGCCGGCCTTCTCTCCCGACGGCCGCCTCGTCGCCTTCAGCGGCCAGTACGATGGCAACATGGACGTCTATGTCGTCCCGGCCGGGGGCGGCATTCCCAAGCGCCTGACCTGGCATCCAACCGCGGACCTCGTCCAGGGCTTCACCCCCGACGGGAAGTCCATCCTCTTCGTCTCGGGCCGGTTCTCCAACAACCGCGCGTACTCCCAGCTCTTCACCGTGCCCGTCGCGGGCGGCGAGGCCGCCATGCTCAAGGTCCCTTACGCCTCCAAGGCGGCCATTTCCCCCGACGGCCGGTCCATTGCCTACAATCCCTTCCCGGAGGCCTTCACCCAGTGGAAGCACTATCGCGGCGGCCGGTTCTCCCGGATCTGGATCTTCGACGCCCGNNCGAGAAGGTGCCCCAGCCCGAGGGCCGCTCGAACGACGTCGATCCCACGTGGGTCGGCAAGACCATCGTCTTCCGGTCCGACCGCAACGGCGAGTTCAACCTCTTTGCGTTCGATCCGGCCACGAAGGAGATCAAGCCGCTGACCCAGTTCAAGGACTTCCCGGTCATCTCGTTTTCGGCCCGGGACGGACGGATCGTCTTCGAGCAGGCGGGATCGCTCCATGTCCTCGACCCGGCCCAAGCGAGGTCCCGCCGCCTCATGATCGGCATTGCGACCGACCTCCCCGAGCTCCGCGAGCGCTTCGCCAGGGGATCGCAGTGGGTGCGCGGCGGCTCCGTCTCTCCGACCGGCGCCCGGGCCGCCCTCGGCTTCCGCGGANNATCCGGCCTGGTCGCCGGACGGCAAGTCCATCGCCTTCTTCTCCGACGCCTCCGGCGAGTACGAGCTCCACATCGCCCCCCAGGACGGAAAGGGCGCCGTGAAGAAATTCAAGCTCGGCGGGGCCGGCTTCTACGGCTCGCCGACCTGGTCGCCCGATAGCCGGAAGATCTCCTTCGCCGACAATGCCCTGACCCTCTACTGGATCGATCTCGGCACGGGCGCGGTCAAGGGGATCGCCTCGGAATACCTCTATCAGCCCGGCGGCCAGGCCCAGATGAGGACGAGCTGGAGCCCCGACTCCAAATGGATCGCTTACACCCTGGGCACGCCGACCTTCTTCCGCCGCGTCCACGTCTACTCGCTCGATCAGGACAGATCCTTTCCCATATCCGACGGCCTGAGCAGCGTCGACGAACCGACCTTCGACGCCGAGGGCAAATACCTCTGGTTCCTGGCCTCGACCGACGCCGGCCCCGTCAACCAATGGTTCGACATGTCGAACTCCGACCTGGGGCTGACCTATTCCCTGTACCTGGCCGTCCTGCGCAAGGACCTGCCCAATCCCTTGGCCAAGGAGAGCGACGAGGAAAAGCCCAAGGACGAGAAGAAGGAGGCGGAGAAGCCCGCGGCCAAACCCGAGGCGCCGGCGGCCAAGGAAGCGGCCAAGGAGCCGGCCAAGGCCCCGGAGGCCCTCCGCATCGACTTCGACGGGCTGGAGAACCGCATCGTGACCGTGCCCATTCCGGCCGGGGTCTACGACAATCTCCAGGCCGGCGAGGGCGGCAAGCTCTTCTACCGCAAGTTCGACCCGCCGCCGACGCCGACGTCGGGGGGGCAGGGCGATTCGTCCATCCGCGTCTATGACCTCGCGACCCGCAAGGACGAGGCTTTCGGTCCGGCCTGCGACGCGTTCGAGCTGACGGCGGACCGCAAGAAGATGATGGTCGTCTCCCGCGGCACGTGGAGCATCATCCCGGCGGCCGGCAAGCCCGAGCCGGGCAAGGGCCGGCTCAATCTCGACGCCATCAGCGTCCGCGTCGTCCCCGAGGCCGAGTGGAAGCAGATCTTCGACGAGGCCTGGCGCGTCAACCGCGACTTCTTCTATGCGCCGAACATGCACGGAGTCGATTGGGAAGCGATGAGGCTTCGCTACCGGCCTCTCGCCCAGGCGGTCAACCACCGCGCCGACCTGACCTACGTCATCGGCGAGTTGATCGGCGAGCTCAACGCCGGGCATACCTATGTCGGAGGCGGCGATATGCCAATGCCGCCGAAGGTCAAAGTCGGGATGCTGGGCGCCCAGTTCGAGCGGGATGCCCAGACGGGCTACTACAAGATTGCCAAGATCTTGCGCGGCCAGAACTGGGGCCGGACGATCCGCTCGCCCCTGACCGAGATCGGGGTCAACGTCAAGGAAGGGGAGTCCCTCATCGCCATCAACGGCACTCCGATAAGCAAACTCAACGATCTATATGAAGCGCTCCTCAACACGGTGGGCAAGCAGGTGACGCTCAAGATCAATGCTCGGCCTGAAGAGAAGGAGAGCCGGGACGTGGTTGTGATCCCCATCGAGAACGAGCAACAGCTCTACTATTACACCATGGTCCAGGAGAACATAGAGAAGGTGGACAAGGCGACCGGAGGGCGGGTCGGCTACGTCCACATCCCCGATATGGGTGTGGCGGGCCTGAACGAGTTCGTCAAGCACTACTATCCCCAACTCCGGAAGAAAGCGCTCATCATCGACGTCCGCGGAAACGGAGGGGGCAGCGTCTCGCCGATGATCGTCGAGCGGCTGCGGCGGGAGATCGCCATGTTCGAGATGTCCCGCGATACCATTGCCCGGCCCGACCCGGACGGGCTTCTGCTCGGACCCAAGGTCTGCCTGATGAACGAGTTTTCCGCCTCCGACGGCGACATTTTCCCGTATCGCTTCAAAAGATACGGCCTCGGCAAGCTCATCGGTAAAAGAACATGGGGAGGAGTCGTGGGCATCCGCGGGTCACTGCCCCTACTCGACGGCGGTCAGTTGATGAAACCGGAGTTCGCTCCGTTCGGCCTGGACGGAAAAACCTGGATTATCGAGGGTGTCGGTGTTGAGCCGGATATCTATGTAGACAACGACCCGGCCAAGGAGTTCGCCGGCATCGACGAGCAGCTCAACAAGGCCATCGAGGTCATTCTTGATGAACTCAAGACCAAGGAGGTCCAGATTCCGCTTATTCCTCCCTTCCCGATCCGGGTGAAATAAGGCAAGGCCCCATGTCAGATAAAGTCAAGGTCAGTTGCATCCACTGCGGGGCGATCAACAATTTCCCCGTGGAGGCCGCGGGAAAGACGGTCGTTTGCGGCCGCTGCCGGAATCCTTTGCCTGTCCCGGGGACCGTGCTTGAACTTCCGGAACAGGCGGCCGCGACACTCATCCAGAGGTCCGGGCTTCCTGTCCTGGTCGATTTCTACTCGCCGACCTGTGGACCTTGTATGATGATGCATCCCTTGGTCGAACGCCTGGCCAAGAGGCGAGCGGGGGAGATTATGGTCGTCAAGGTGAACACGGACAATAGCCAGGGATTGGCATCCGGTTTCGGCATCAAGGCCGTCCCGACGTTCGTCATCATCTCCAAGGGAACAGAAAGGGGACGGACGAGCGGCGCCATGGGCGAAACCGATTTTTCGCTCTGGGTGGCCAGCCGGACCTGAAGAGCCTTTATTCCGAGCGAGGATTCATGATCTGGATTCTGTTCCTTGCCATTGCGGGTGTCATAGTATTTGCGGGGTCTAAGCTGGCGTTTTATGGAGACGTCCTGGCCGAAAAAACAGGGATGGGACGCACCTGGATGGGTTTGGTCCTGGTCGCCGCGACCACGTCGCTTCCGGAATTGTTCACCGGCATCGGTGCGGTCACAGTCTTCTCTCTCCCGGACATCGCGCTAGGGGATATCCTGGGAGCCTGCATGTTAAACCTGTTGATTATCTCACTATTAGATGTCGTTGGCGGAAAAATCCCAATTGTGGCCAAGGCCAGCCGCGGCCATCTGCTTTCTATCGGATTCGGCTCCATCATGATGGGCGTGCTGGGAATTGGGTTTGCCACCCGGCAGCATTTTCCGCCTATCGGCTGGGTGGGCTGGTACACACTGGCTCTTTTCCTGCTTTATCCACTTTCCATGCGCTTGGTTTTTTTATATGAGCGGCGGCGTCTGCGGGTTGAGGCCAAAGAGGTGGCGGAGGAGCTGCTCTACAGCCTTATTTCATTGAGATCGGCCATCAGGCGATACGCCTTATACGCCCTAGTCGTCATCGGAGCCGCCATCTATCTCCCCCGGTTGGGAGAAAGAATCGCCGCCCAGTCCGGCCTGGGGCAGAGCTTCGTGGGGAGCTTGTTCATCGCCATCACGACCACATTGCCCGAGCTGGTCGTCAGCTTGAGCGCCGCGCGCCTAGGCGCCGTGGATTTAGCTCTGGGAAACCTCTTTGGAAGCGTTCTGTTCAACCTGTTTATCTTGGCTCTTGACGATCTCTTGTTCACCCGGGGTCCGCTGCTGTCGGCAGTAGACTCGACACATATGTTAAGCATCCTGGCAGTTCTCCTGATGAACGCCATTTTGGTGGTCAGCCTGACCTACCAGGCGCTCCGAAAGAAGTTCGTCTTGGCTTGGGACACGCTGGGCATTCTGATGGTCTATCTGGCAACCATCTACTTCCACTTTTCTCTGCGCTGAGCGCTTTGAAGAAAGGGCCAGAAGTCGTTCGGAAAAACTTTGAAAGAATGCGACACGCAGAAAATAGGAAGCTGGTCAGAAACAGGACCTAATGGGAGAATGGGAGAATGCCGAAGAGGGGACTCGAACCCCTACTCCCGTGTACCAGGAACTAGCCCCTCAAGCTAGCGTGTCTGCCAATTCCACCACTTCGGCACTTAGTCGGGAGGTTACCCGGCAATCTATTTTTTAATATCCGGGGAGGTTGCTTTTTTCTGAGGCTCTTCCTTCTTGGTATCGGGCTTCTGTTTCTGGGGCTCAGGCTGCGGTGTCTGGGTGGCTGGGGAAGCCGCCGGCTTCTCAACCCCCGGAGTTTGAGCGTCTTTCTTGGTCTCTACGGCTGCCGGGGCTTCTTTTTCACCGCTGACCACAGACCGGTCTCCCTTGGCCGAGAGGATCCATAACCCCATCGACGTCAGCATGAAGAGGACCGCACCGATGGTCGTGATCTTGCCCAGCAAAGTTGCCGCCCCCCGCGGTCCGAAAGCCGTTTGGCTTCCGACACCGCCAAAGGCGCCGGCCAGGTCAGCCGCTTTGCCCGATTGGAGCAAGACGGCGAGGATCAAGACAATACAAACCACGACATGGATGGCAACAAGTAAACTGCTCACTTCTTTTCCTTATAAGCCCTTATGGCCTCTCGTGCAATCTGGATGAACGACTCAGCCTCCAGCGAAGCGCCACCGACCAGGAACCCGTCGATGTTTTTTTCGCTCAGCAGAGCAAACGAATTCGCCGGCTTGACCGAGCCGCCGTAGAGGATTATAGCACACTCGGCCGGCCCAATTCCATACCTCTGGGCCAATTGCTCCCGGATATGGGAGTGAACCTCTTCCGCCTGGCCCGGTGTGGCGGTCTTGCCCGTGCCGATGGNNTGATGTCCATCGTCTCGCCGCGCTCCCGCTCGGCCAGGGTTTCGCCGATACAGAAAATGGGGAAAACGCCGGATTTCAAAGCCGCCGAGGTCTTTTTATTGACCCCGGCGTCCGTTTCGCCGAAATACTGCCGCCTTTCCGAATGCCCGACGATCACGTACTGGCATCCGGCATCCCGGAGCATCGGGGCCG
>DQHV01000322.1 GCA_003524335.1 Candidatus Aminicenantota bacterium
AGAACCGCGGCCGCACCTTCGGCCTGCTCCGCACCATGGACAACCTGGGCGCTGTCTGCGGCATCCTCCTCTGCATGGTCCTCCTGCCTCTCCTGGGCTACCGTTTGCTATTTGCCCTGGCCGCGCTTCCCTCTCTGGCCGGGGCCCTTCTCATTCTCCTTATGATCCGCGAGGACAAGGGATCAGGCCGGAAGATATTCAAGGGGCTTTCATTCCGGGACATCGGACCGAGCTTGCGTCTCTACATGCTGCTGAGCGGGCTCTTCGCCCTCGGGGCCTTCAGCTACTCGTTCCTCCTGATCTACGCTAAGAGGTTCGGGTTCAAGACGGCCTTCATCCCGGTCCTCTACCTGACCTTCACGGCGACCGCCTCGCTCCTCTCTCTTCCTTTCGGCCGGCTATCCGACAGGATCGGAAGAAAGCGGGTGCTCATCCTGTCCTTTCTCTTCTGGGCGGCGGTCTGCGTCGGCGTTTTAACCGTTCGCCGCCTGCTTTTTCTGCCTCTGATCTTCGTGCTCTATGGAGCCCATAAGGCCGCCCTCGACCCGGTCCAAAAAACCCTCGTCTGCGAGCTCTCGCCCCTGAGTTTCCGGGCGAGCTGCTTGGGCGGCTTCCAGATGGTCATCGGCCTGTGCGCCCTCCCCGCTTCGCTAATGGCCGGCTGGCTGTGGGAACACGCCGGCCTTTTCGCACCCTTTTATCTCAGCCTCGGGCTCACTGCCGTCGCCGCCTTCCTTCTCCTTTTCGTCAAAGAAGGCTGAGCGGCCGCCTTGACTTCTGCCAGGCACCTGCCTAATATGGGACAAGATTGCGGCAGGCCCGCCAGAAAAGAGGAGGACACCGTCCATGGAAAAATCCGAGACCCTCAAAGACGGGAAAAAAGTCACTATCCGGCCGCTGACCCTCAAGGACCTGGACCGGCTGATGGTCTTCTACCGCTCCCTGCCCCCCGAGGACCGGAAATACCTGCGCGTCGACGTCACCGACCGCAAGGTGGTCGCTGAGCGAATCCGTCTCATCGACCAAGGGCAGGTCTTCCGGATTATCGCCCTCTACAAAGACAAGATCGTCGCCGACGGGGCTCTGGAACTCAGCGCCGACGAATGGCGCCGGCACCAGGGTGAGGTGAGGCTGATCGTCTCTCGTCCCTACCGGAGAAAAGGCCTGGGGATGATCTTGATCCGGGAGCTCTACTTCCTGGCCACCGCCAGAAACGTCGAGACGATCGTCGCCAAGATGATGCGTCCGCAGAAAGGGGCTCAGACCATCTTTCACCGGCTCGGTTTCCGGGAAGAAGCCCTTCTTCCGGACTATGTCAGGGACCTCACGGGCAAGCCCCAGGACCTCCTCATCATGATCTGCAAACTCGGTGACATGTGGACCGAACTCGATCAATTCTACAGCGATTCCGACTGGGAGCGCTGCCGCTAGTCCGAATTCTTCCGGAGAACAGGTGGGAAAGAACGGGAGGCTTGTCTTTCTGTCAGGCCTCTTCATGCTTATCACGGCTTATGCCTACCCTCAGGAACGTCCCAAGATCGGGCTCGTCCTATCCGGAGGCGGAGCCAAAGGCGTTGCCCATATTCCTATCCTCAAGCTCCTGGACGAGCTCGATATCCCCATCGACTGCATCGCCGGCACGAGCGCCGGCGGGATCATGGGCGGCCTTTACGCGGCCGGATATTCCGGGGCCGACATCGAACGGATCATCTCCGCCCTCGACTGGGAAGACCTCTTTAGCGACCGTCCGCCGCGCGGTCTCACGCCCTTTTTCGAAAAAAGGCTGGATGGCCGCTATCAGCTCGAGTTCCCCCTGCGAAAAGGAGTCCCTTCCACTCCCCGGGGTCTGATCGCCGGGCAGAAATTCTACAACCTTTTCTCTTCCCTGTTCTTTCCGCTGCCCGCCGACCTCCGTTTCGATGACCTCCCCATTCCCTTCCGCTGCGTGGCCGTCAACATCATCACCGGAAACCAGGTGGTCCTGGAAAGCGGCTCTCTGGCCCGGGCCCTGCGGGCGACAATGGCCATTCCCACGATCTTCGCTCCCGTCGAATGGGATGAATACTTGCTCGTCGACGGAGGCCTGCTCAATAACCTCCCCGTCGACGTCGTCAATGACATGGGCGCGGATGTCGTTATCGCCGTCGACCTGGCCAATCCGCTCAACACCAGGGATGAGCTCGCCACCGCCGAAAAGATTCTCGGCCAATCGCTCCAGGTGGTCGAGGTCGAGCAGAAAAAAGGCAAAATGGACAAAGTGGACCTCCTCATCTGGCCGGAAATGAAAGGGCTGTCCAGCACGGACTACTTCTTCCCCGACAAGATGGCCAGAATCAGAGAGCGAGGCGAGGAGGCTGCCCGGAATGCCCGGCCCGCTCTTCAAGCGCTGAAGGAGAAATATAGCCTGACCCGCTCTTTGAAGAAAGACGCCGGAAAACCTCTGGGAGGAGGTCAGAAACGCGTCCTCGGACATATCGTATTCGCAGGCAACAAGAATATTCCTTCTTCGTTCATCGCCAAGCTGTTTGGGCTGAAGCCCGACGACGTCGTGGATGCCGCCCGGATCACCAGGCGGGTGAACGAGCTCTATTCCCTACGCTACTTCGAGGATATCCAATACGAGATGTTCCCCAGCGCTGAGGGGGTGACCGACCTCCGCCTGAGCCTCCGTGAACTCCCCCGCGGGAATTTCCGGGTCGGGCTGCGCTACGACACCTACCACAAGCTGGTCGCGGCGGCGGGGCTTTATGCCACGAATTTCCCCTTTCCCGGTTTGCGCCTGGAGAACGAGATCGAGGCCGCCGGCTTGACCCGAGTCCTTACCAAGGTCTCCTACCCGACAAAGACACTGAACTTCCCCATCTACCCGTTGATTTACGCCCGCTATAATAATGTCCCAACCCGTCTCTACTGGGGAGACGGCCGGATCATCACGACCTACAAAGACCGTTCCTTCTCACTCGGAGGGGGGCTGGGGTTCCTTCTCAAGAAGAGCCTGAACCTGGAGTTGGCCTATGAGCTGGAGATGATGAACATCAAGTCGCAGCCGGAGTTTGCGCCGTTTGAGCCGCTTGCCTCTTTGAAGCACACCCTGCGGAAGATCGTAGTGGCAGCCACCCTCGACACCCTGGATGACCGCAGGGCCCCCGGGAACGGACTCCTGTTCCGGGGGCTCTACGAAGGGAGCTACGAATCCTTGGGGTCGGAGGCCGCCTATGAGCTGGCCGAAGCCTCTCTGGATTTCTACTGCACACTCCGGGAAAAGAACACCTTTCGCCTTTACGGGTATTGGGGAGAATCCCGCGGAGATGTTCCATTCTATAAGTACCACAACCAAGGACGTCCGGACACCTTTGTGGGGATGGCCTACGACCAGCTGCAGGGCAACACGATGAAAATCGTGAGGGCGGATTACAGCTACAGCTTTACGAACCTGGTCCAGTTCAGGTTCATGGCCAATGTGGCGTTCGGCTTTAGGCAGCGCTGGCCGGATATCACCTACTCACCGGGCACTCTCTGGGGGCTGGGCACGGGGGTCGTGATCAACACACCCCTCGGACTTCTGGAATTGATCTACGGACTGGGGAGCAAAGGCCTCGGCGACCCGAACACCCTGCAGAGCGTGGCCTATCTCGAGCTCGGCGCTCGGTTCTGAGAAAGCGCTATTCCTCTTCCGGCCTGACCCGGCCTTCCTTCACTGCTTCGGCGATGATCTTCTGCTGGAGATGGGCGGGGACTTCCTCGTAATGAGAGAACTCCATCAGGAAAGACCCCCGGCCGCCTGTTATCGAAGTGAGCGTCGGCTCGAAATCCAGCATCTCGACCATGGGGACCGACGCCTTGATGATCCGCATGTTGCCCTTCTGCTCCATCCCTTGCAGCTTGCCGCGCCGGCCGTTGAGGTTTCCCATGATGTCGCCCATGTAGGCTTCGGGCGTATAGACCTCCACGCTCATGAGGGGTTCCAGGATGGTGGGCCTGGCCTCCCTCATGGCCAGCTTGAAAGCCTTGGAGGCCGCGATCTTGAAGGCGATGTCGGAGGAATCGACTTCATGATAGGATCCGTCATAGAGGATGACCTTGAAGTCGACGGTCGGATAACCGGCCAACACCCCCTTCTTCCGGGCTTCCAGGAGACCCTTTTCGACAGATGGGATGTAATTGCGCGGGATGGCGCCGCCGAATATCTTGTCCTCGAACACGAAGTCCTGGCCGCGGGGCAAGGGCTCCATCTTGATCCAAACATCGCCGAACTGGCCCCGGCCTCCGGTCTGTTTCTTATGCCGGCCCTGGACGTCTGACTTCCCCTTGATCGTCTCCTTGTAAGAGATCTTGGGCGGCTTCAGTTCGACGTCGACATTATAGCGCTTCTTCAGCTTGTCCGTGATGATCCGGACATGGAGCTCGCCGCCGCCGGAGATGAGCAGCTGGCTCGTGTCCGGGTCGCGCTCGAAGCGGACCGTCGGGTCCTCCTCCACGATCCGGTGGGAGGCCTGGGAGATGCGGTCCTCGTCGGCCCTGGATTTGGGCTCGATGGCAAAGGAGATCGAGGGCTCGGGGAACTTGATGGAGGGCAAGGCGATCTCCGCTCCTTTGGTGGAGAGTGTATCGCCGGTGGACGTCACCTTGAGCTTGGCCGTCGCCGCAATGTCGCCGCACTTGGCCTGGCCCGCCGGGACCTGCTCCTTGCCCTGGAGGAAAAAGAGCCCTCCCAGCTTCTCATCGGTCTCTTTTGTGACATTGCTGACGACACTGTCGGGGTTGAGCTTGCCCGAGTACACACGGAGCAGGGATATGCGCCCGGTGTAGGGGTCGGAGATGGTCTTGAAGACAAGCGCCGCCAGGGGTTCGTCTATGGACATCTTGACGCTCCCCGGCTGGCCCTTGACGGTCGCTTTGACCGACCCCCTTTCCACGGGCGAAGGCAGAAGCTCGATCATTCCTTCGGCCAGGGGCTGGGCGCCGATGTTGGCCAGGGCCGCGCAGGCGAACACGGGGTAGAGCTGGCGGTTGAAGACCGCCTTTTTCAGGCCGGAATGGATCTCTTCCGGAGACAGCTCGCCTTTTTCCAGATACTTCTCCATGAGCCTTTCGTCATTCTCGGCGATCATCTCGATGAGTTCGTCTCTTTTTTTGGCAGCCTCCGCCCGGAGCGCCGCCGGGACATCCTCCTCCCTGAACTTCCCGCTCTCGTCCTTCTCAAAAAGGAAGGCCTTCATCCGCATGAGGTCCACGACGCCGCTAAAATCCCTCTCCTCCCCGACTGGGAGTTGGGCGGGAACGGCGCGGCGGCCGAAGAACTGGACGACCGATTCAAGCGCCCGCTTGAAATTGGCGTTCTCCCGGTCGAGCTTATTGATGACGATCAGCCGCGGGAGCTCATTCTCTTCGAGCATCTCCCAGACTTTCTCGGTGCCGACCTCGACTCCGGAGACCCCATCGACCAGGACGGCCGCGCCATCCACCGCCCGCAGGGCGGCTTTAGTGTCCCAGAGGAAATTGCTGTAGCCGGGGGTATCGACGCAGTTGATCTTGTGCTCGTTGGCTTCAAAGAAGCAGACGGCCGAGTTGATCGAGATCTTGCGGTCGATCTCTTCCGGCTCGTAGTCGGTGACGGTGTTCCCCTTGTCCACTTTGGTCAGCCGGCCGGTCACCCCGAAATCAAACAGCAGGGCGGCAGTTAGGGATGTCTTTCCCGAAGAACCATGTCCGACCAGGGCGACGTTTCTGATCTTGTCCGGGGTATAATCTTTCATCACGAAGCCTCCCAAGGGTTGGTGAAAAAGGCTCTGGCTCGCTTCTCTGGCTCAACTCGGCGCGAGAAAAGAGCAGGGGATATATTACACTAAAAGCTGGGGTTATCTCAAGGGGAGGCTCAGGGTATGGGAACTAGGAATGAATGATGTCCTGGAACTCGGGAGGCAGAGGGGCGTAGAATTCCAGCAGGGTCTTTGAAACCGGGTGAGTGAAGACGATGTGCCAGGCGTGGAGGTACAGCCGCTGACGCCGCCTGGCTTTATCCTTTCCGCCGTAGCGGGTGTCGCCGACGACCGGGTGGCCGGCGGCGGCAAAGTGGACGCGGATCTGGTGGGTTCGTCCGGTGACCGGCTTGACCTCGAGGAGAGTGGAATCGGGCAGGGTCTTCTTGACGGAATAGAGGGTCAGGGCTGATTTCGGTTTCTTGGTCCGGACAGAAATCCTCTGCCTGTGAAGGGGGTGCCGGCCCAGCGCCCAGTCGATCTTCCCCTCCTCGGAAGGGACGTGCCCCCAGACCAGCGCCAGGTAGACTTTTTCAACCTCCCGTGCCTTGAACTGCCGCTTGAGCTCGATGTAGGCCCTCTGGCTGCGGGCGACCAGCATGACTCCGGAAGTCTCCTTGTCCAGCCGATGCACGATGCCCGGTCTTTCGGGGTGCCCGACCCGCTCGATGCCCGGGAAAAGATGGATAAGGGCGTTGACCAGCGTGCCGGCTTCGACACCCGCGCCGGGATGGACGACCAGCCCGGCCGGCTTGTTGANNGGATATTCTCTGGAAGAAGAGCGCTCGTCCGGCCCGGCACCAGGGCCTCGACTTCGACGACGTCTCCATCCTTCAATTTATGGGAGGGTTTTGTCCAGGTGCTGTTCAGACGGACCTTCTGATCGCTGATGAGCTTCTGAATCTGGGCCCGGCTCAGGTCCGAAAGGTGGGCGGAGAGAAAAACGTCCAGCCGTCGGCCCGAACCGTGAGAAAGAGTGATATGGAATGTCTTTTCAGGCAACTTTTTTTCTTTTCAGCCAGAGAAAGAGAAAAAGGCCGGCGCCGACACCGAGGATGCAGAAGAGCTGGGGGAGAGTCAGGCTGAGAAAGGGCGATCCGCCGCGGATGAGAAAGGCGCGCTCCGGATGGTCTCCCCGGAAGTACTCGGTGAAGAAACGGATGAGGGAATAGTTCAGNNAATAGTTCATGATATAGAAGGAAAAGACCTGGCCATCAAAGGTCCGGCGCCGCAGGATCACGAAGAGGATAAGGAAATTCAGGAAGTTGAGGCCGGCCTCGAAGATCTGGACGGGGTAGAGCGCTTTGCCGAGAGGGAGGCCGGTGAGTTCATGGGCGTACTGGCTCTCGAAGACGACACCGAGCGGCGCCTCGCACTCCCGCCCGTAGCAGCATCCGGCCATGAAACAGCCGATCCGGCCGAACCCGTGTCCCAGGGCCAGGGCCGGTCCGGCCAGGTCGGCCACTTTCCAGGTCGGGATGCGGCGGCGGCGGAAATACCAGAAGGCGAAGACGATACCGAAGGCCAGTCCGCCCTGGAAAACCCCGCCGGATCGGGCCAGGCTCAGCAGTTCGCCCGGATACTCCGCATAGTAGGAGAAATTTCCGACGAGCAGGATGAGCTTGGCCCCGAGGAGAGAGATGAGGATGATGTAAAAGCCGGCATCGACGATCCGCGGCGCTTCGAGCCCCTGTTTCTTAGCCTGGACATAAAGGAACCAGAGGCCGAGGCCAACTCCCAAGGCCACCAGGAAGCCGTAGGTATGGATAGTCAGCGGGCCGATTCGGACGAGGACTGGGAACATGCGGGTTTCCTCACCAGGAACATGATTAGAAGGAGGATGGCGCCGATCGTGATGCACGAATCGGCGACGTTAAAGAAAGGCCAATGCCGGTTGCGGACAAAGAAATCGAGAAAATCGATTACATAGCCGCGCCCCACCCGGTCGATCTGGTTGCCCAGGGCTCCGGCCAGGATGAGCGCGAGGGCCAGCTTCATGGCCCGCTCGGCGGCCGGGGTCCTGATGAAATAAAAAACGACGAGCGCCAGGGCGACGAGAGAAGCCACGATCAGGGCCAGGAAGACGAAGCGGCTGCCGGTATGCGAGAAGAAGCCGAAGATGGCTCCTTTGTTGCGGATGTGGGTGATGTTAAAAAACCCGGGGATGACAGTCCGGCTGCTGAAGAGCGGGATCTGCCGGGCGACGAGCCACTTGGTCGCCTGGTCGAAGCAGAGGAGGAAGACGACAAAGGCCAAATAGGGAAGGTTTTTCCTCATGACAGTCCCCGGACAACGTCTTCGCAGCGCCGGCAGAGCTCGGGATAATCCCGGCTTTGGCCGACTTGGAGAGAGTAATTCCAGCATCTCTGGCACTTGGCGCCGGGTGCCCGGAAGACATGGACGGCGAACTCGGGAGCGGGTTCGCTGACGACGCTGGAGACGATGAACAGCGCGGCCAGGTCGCCCTCGTACTTGCGGACAAGCGCCTGCTCCGGGGGCGGGACGGAGAGGTCGACCTGGGCTTCCAGAGAATTGCCGATGAGCTTCTCCTCCCGCGCTTTTTCGAGCTCCTTGAGGACGGCTTCGCGCAGGGCGATCAGCCGGTCCATCTCCCGCCCGACCTCCTCGTTAAGCCAGTGTCCCTCGAGGGAGGGGAAGCACTCGAGGTGGATGGAATCTTCTTTCCCGTCAAAAGGAGGCAGGCTCTCCCAGGCTTCCTCGGTCGTAAAGGGGAGGACCGGCGCCATCAATATCAGGGTCGTCCTGAGGATCTCAAACAGGGCGGTCTGGGCCGACTTGCGGAGCAGGGAGCCCTTGGCCGAGCAGTAAAGCCGGTCCTTGAGGACGTCCAGATAAAAGGCGCTGAGCTCCACCGTGAAGTAGCTGTAGATGGAATGAAAAACAGTGTGGTATTCATACTCCTCATAAGCTTTGAGGATGCGCCGCCCGACCTCGGCCGTCTTTTGCAGCGCCCAGCGGTCGAGGAGGAGCAGGTTTTCCGATTTCACCTTCTCTCTGTCGGGCGAGAAGTCCGAGATGTTCCCGAGAATAAACCGCCAGGTGTTCCTGATCTTGCGATAGGCGTCCTTGAGCCGCTCGAGGATCTCCGGGCCGAACCTGGCGTCCTCCTTGTAGTTGAGCATGGCCACCCAAAGCCGCAGGACCTCGGCCCCGTCCTTGGAGATGATCTCCCCCGGCTCGATGAAATTGCCGAGCGATTTCGACATCGCCCTGCCCTGCTCGTCCAGGATGAAACCGTGCGTTATGCAGGTCCTGTAAGGCGAGGCTCCCTTGGCGCCGACGCCGACGATCAGGGAGCTGTTGAACCAGCCGCGGTACTGGTCGTGCCCCTCGATGTAGACGTCCGAGGGCCAGGGAAGGTCGGGCCTCAGGCCGAGCACGGAATGGCTCGCCCCGGACTCAAACCAGACATCGAGGATGTTGTTCTCCTTTTCGAACCGGCCCGAGCCGCACTGGGGGCACTTGGTTCCGGCCGGAAGGAGCTCATCGACTCCCCTGGTGAACCAAGAGTTCGAGCCCTCCCGGGAAAAAATGTCCGCCACCCGCATCGTGATCTCGGCCGAGGCCAGGATGGTACCGCAGGAGTGGCATTCAAAGGCCGGGATGGGGACGCCCCACTTGCGCTGGCGGGAGATGCACCAGTCGGGCCGGGCGCTCATCATGTTGGCGATCCGCTCTTCTCCCCACGGCGGGATCCAATTCACTTTCTTTACCGCGTCCAGGGCTTTTTGCCGGAGGTTGCTCTGGTCCATCGAGATGAACCACTGGGATGTAGCCCGGAAGATGACGGGGTTCTTGCAGCGCCAGCAATGGGGATAGGAATGGGTGATCTTCCCTTCCTTGAGAAGAGTCCCGTCCTTCGCCATATCGGCAGTAATCAGGGGGTTGGCGGCGAAGACGTTCTGGCCCCCGTAGCGCTCGACTTGGGGAACAAATTTCCCCTCATGGTCGACCGGCGTGTAGATATCCAGGCTGTAGGCGATTCCCGTGAGATAGTCTTCATGCCCGTGTCCGGGTGCGGTGTGCACGCAGCCGGTGCCATCTTCAAGGGTCACATAGTTGGCCAGGACGAGCAGCGAATCGCGGTCGATCCAGGGATGCCGCGCCTTAAGGCGGTCCATTTCTTTGCCCGGGAAAGCAGTTAATACCCGAGGCGCCTTGAACCCGAGCTCTTCGGCGACGACGGGGAGCAACCTCTTGGCCAGGATGTAGACCTCCTCCCCGACTTCGACGGCGACATATTCATAATCCGGATGAAAGGCGATGGCCAGGTTTGCAGGCAGAGTCCACGGTGTCGTCGTCCAGATGAGGATAGACACGCGCTTTCCGGCGAGGACCGGGAACTTGGCCGAAAGGCCGGAGAGAAGCGGGAATTTCACGTAGATCGAGGGCGAGCTGCGGTCTTTGTATTCGATCTCCGCCTCGGCCAGGGCCGTCTGGCAGTGCGGGCACCAATGGACGGGCCTCAACCCCTTGTAGACGTTCCCCGATGAGAAAAAGGCGGCCAAGCAGCGCAGGACGTCGGCTTCGTATACAGGGTTCATGGTCAGGTATGGCGCCTGCCATTCACCGAAGACACCCAGGCGGACGAATTCCTCCCGCTGGATGTCGATGAACTTCAGGGCATACTTCTTGCACTCCTCGCGGATCGCGATGATCGACATGTCCT
>DQHV01000033.1 GCA_003524335.1 Candidatus Aminicenantota bacterium
AACAGACCCGCGGTTCCGGCTTTTCTTCTGGAGGACCCGAACCGGACAGGAGGTAGATTTTATCATCGAACGCGGAAGCCGGGTGGCGGCGGTCGAAGTCAAATGGTCAGCCCGGATCGACGACTCGGCGGCGCGGACTCTGGACCGATGTGTCCGAGAGATCGGGGACCGGGCGGCTCTCTCCGTCATCCTCTACGGTGGAGACGAAACGGTGCCCCTGAGCTCTCGGATGATCGCGATCCCCTTTGCTGTGTTTTTCGGTGCCGCCCAAGATACGGAGTGATCGTGGCCGAGAATACGCGGTGAGTGAAATGAGCGCTCCCGACGCGATCAAGAAGCTTTGTGAGGATTTCGAGAAATTGGCGGCCGGGGCCGTGCCTCCGGATTTCGATGAGGCCTCTCTCCGGATGAGTTTTATCGATCCCTTCTGGGAAGCGTTGGGGTGGGACTTAAGAAACCCTCGCGAGGTTGTCGTTGAGAAGCGCATCTCCGTCCGGAACAGCACTAAGCATGCCGACTATTGCTTTCTCCTCGGCGGTAAACCCCAATTCGTCCTTGAAACCAAGGATTTTAGAAAGAGCCTTGACGATACCGATTCCATCTTTCAGACAAAGCGTTATGGATACAATCTTCCGGTTGATTTCGGGATCCTTACCAACTTTGGCCGTCTCCGGCTGTATGATACGGGGCTTCAACCCGCCTACGAAAATCCGGCTCGCGGGCTGTTCAGGCGCTTCGACCTTAGTTTTCAAGATTATGTGAAGCGCTGGGCTGACCTAACGGCGACTTTTTCTCGCGAAGCAGTCTCCTCCGGTTCCCTGCGAAAGCTTTTGCCGGCCGCCCGGCGGGAGAGGAATAAAGAAGCCCTTGACCGGAAATTTTTTGAACGGTTGAACTCCTGGCGGCAGGAGCTCGCTCGCGTCGTTTCCCTCCGCAACGCCGATTTGGGAGTTCCCGAGATTAATGAAGCGGTTCAACGCCTCCTTGATCGAGTCGTTTTCATCCGGGTCATCGAGGACCGCAACATCGAACCGGTCGAGTTGCTTCTAGATGCTCTCAACCGTTGGAAAAGTGAGCGAGAGAAGCCGCTTTACCAATATCTCGTCGACAAATTTCATTATCTCGAACCTCAGTATAACGGAGAACTCTTCTCGCCCCATTTCTCAGAGACTTTATTAATCGACGACAACCCTTTAAAGGAATTCGTGGAGTCTCTTTACTACCCGAGGTGCCCCTATCAGTTTAACGTTGTGGGCGTCGAGATGCTGGGAACGATCTACGAACGGTTCCTTGGCTCGACCATCCGCCTGACCGAGAAGCACCGAGCCGTCATCGAGGAAAAACCCGAAGTCCGAAAGGCAGGGGGCGTTTATTACACCCCGAAGTATATCGTTGACTATATTATCGAAAACACCGTCGGCGCGCTCTTGGCAAAATGCCGGACGCCTTTTGACGTCGCCAAACTCAGGGTTCTTGATCCGGCGTGTGGATCAGGATCGTTTCTTCTGGGCGCATTTAAGCGCCTCATCGCCTGGCATGAGCAATATTACAATACTCATCCCGAGAAAATCTCTCGTGGCTTTGGGTCGGAATGCTGGCAGGATCGCTCCTCGGGCCGCTGGCATCTTACGGCCAAGTTCAAAGGACGCATTCTCATCAACAACATCTTTGGCGTGGACATCGATCCCCAGGCTTGCGAAGTGACCAGGATGTCCCTTTATCTCAAGCTCTTGGACGATATCGACGCGGCATTTTTGATGAAGGTCTCTATTCTGCCCAGGCTGGACAACAACATCAAATGCGGAAACTCGCTCATCGGCCCCGACTATTGGGACGTGGTCCGCTGCGCTAAACCCGGCGCGGGCGCGCTGGCCCTGCCGTTCGAGGTCGACGACGACGAACGCCGTCGGGTCAACCCGTTTGATTGGGAAGCGGAGTTTCCCGAGATCATGGAGCGCGGCGGATTTGATGCCGTAATTGGCAATCCGCCTTATGTCCGCCAGGAAGCGCTGGGTGATGATAAACCTTATTATGCCGCCCGTTATGAGGCTTTTATCCCGACCGCCGACCTTTATGTCAATTTTATAGAGAGGGCCCTCGCCCTGACGCGACGTAAAGGGCTCTTTGGTTTTATCGTCTCCAACAAGTGGATGCGGGCCCGTTATGGCGCGGCTCTCCGGCGCTTCCTGAAGCGTTTCCAAATTCGGAAGCTGGTGGATTTCGGCGAACTGAAAGTATTCCAGGACGCGGCGACTTTCCCATTGATTTTGATCATCGAGAAAAACCCCCGCCGGGATAAGCCTCTATATGCGCCCATTAAGAGGCTCGACTTCGAGAATTTGTCTCAAGAGGTTGAATCGGTCGGATTTAAAGTAGGCGAGAGTGCGTTGTCGGATGACGGGTTCGCGCTTGTCGGCCCTACGGCCGCGAAGTTGCTCGATAAAATCCGGTCGGCAGGTAAGCCTCTCGGCGAATATGTAGAAGATAAAATCTACTACGGCGTTAAGACTGGCTTTAATGAAGCGTTCATCATCGACCGCGATAAACGCGATGAGCTGATTAAGAAAGACGCTGGTTCCGCAGATGTCATAAAACCGTTTCGAAAAACCGAAAATCGTCTGGCCTGTTATAGCCAAGGAATCCCGATTCGCTATTGAAGATACGGGCCTTTACCACAACGATAAAGCTTTCTTTGTCCCCATGGATGATAAGTATCTGCTAGGAATTTTAAATTCTAAGTTAGTTTGGTTTTTCTTGAAACAGGTTTGCTCCTGCTTGGGGGATGTCGATAAAAAGGGCAGGCTGGAACTCAGAAAAATCTATGTCGAAAAGGTGCCAATTCTAAAAGCAACGCCTCAGATAACAACAGCCATCGCTGGGCGGGCCGAACAAATGATTGCCCTGTATCGTCGGCTGGCAAACACTAAGGCTGAAGCAGACCGGATAATGATAGAGCGCCAAATCAAGGCCATCGATCGGCAAATCGACGAGCAGGTCTATGATCTCTACGGGCTATCTAAAGAAGAGATTGCAGTTATCGAGGAGCCCGCGGCGTAATCATACTTGACGGATCGGCTCTTTAAAAACCTTCAAACTGGGACAGCAAAGAAGGTTCAAGAGTTTTGAGTCTCAGCGGGCCTTGTTCAGGAACTCGTAGAAATTGATCTCGTTGGCGTCCAGCCCGTACTGATAGACATACCGGCTGGCCAGCTCCGAGGCGAACAGCGCTTTGAGGTAGGTCATCGGCACCCGCTTGATGATCTTGGGGAACCCGATCTCCTCGACCAGTACCCGGGGGATACAGCACTCCGTCACCTTCTTGAACAAAGCCCGGTCGCTGACCAGGTCCGACTTTCCAACCGCGTCCTTGATCAGGTTGATCTTCTCGCTGATGAGGTCGGTGAGGACGGCCCGCGGGATTTTTTTGGCCTCGTTCTCTTTCCAGATGATGTCGAACTCAAGCCGGGCGTTCTCGCGGATGATCTCCAGGATCTGGGAGACGTATTTCCGGCGGAAGGCCGTGACCGCGCCCTTCTTGATGCACATCAGGTTTTCGTACTCTTCGTCGGTCAGGGCCAGGCTGGCCAGGACCTCGAGCGAGGACGAGGTGACGCCGCCCTTGTTAGCCGAGGCGTCCTTGTAGAGGATCACTCCCCGCTCCTCCAGCCGCAGCCGGGCCTGCTGGGTGATGAACAGGTTGGCGCCCTCGGCGATGACCTTGATGCGGGGATTGCCCTTGCCGTCCAGGTAGCTTTGCCAGTTGTTGATGTTGATCGAAGACGGCCGGCCTCCGCAGGGGATGAAGAGGTCGGCGGCGAACTTCGGATGGAGATGGAAGGTGTTCCGAAAATTGAGGCCGGATTCCACTTTTTCACCGTCCGGCAGGTTGACGTTACGCTCCTTGACGCCGACGAAGAAGCCGTCCTTGGACAGTCGCTCTCTACGGAAATGCTCGACCATCTTCCGCTCCCTGGCCAGCCGGGTGAGCTCGCGCCGGTCGATCCCGGCCGGGTCGTAGAGGACGCCGGACCCGTCGATCAGGGCCAGGATCCGGTCCTTGGAAATGAGAATCTCGTTGCTCCCCAGGTCGCCGTCCGGGCCGCCGGTCATGACCTTGGTGACGTTCTCTTCTTTGAGTCCCAGCTTTCCCAGGGCTTTCAGGACGTATTCATGGATGGAGTTGGTGGTCATGCCGTAGAGGTCATGCGGGATCCCGCCCATGGAGACGGGCTTGCCGGTGGAGAAGGACCTCCAATAGCGATAGCCGCGGGCCTTGGCCCGCAGGGCCGCCCACTCCATGAGAGCGGCCGTCCCCTCGTCGGGGCCGAGGAAGAGCAGAACCTCCCGGCCGTAGAGGTCGACGACGCCTTCCTCGTTGAGCATCAAGTCGAGGAGCCCGTCGATGTATTTTTTGAAGACCTCTTCGGCGCGGTGCATGTGGCCCCAGTTGATGAGGATGGTCCCCTTGGAGCCGCCCTCGGGGATGTCCTTGTTCTTGCGCTGCTGGGTGGCGGCCAGGTTGTAGTTCTCGTCGAAGATAAAATCGGAGTTGCTGAGGTAGGTCTGGAGCTGGTTGGAGCGGACGATGCGGATGCCGCCGCGGGCGATGTCGCGGAAGCGGACGTGGAATCCCCGGAACTCGGCCCCGACGACGTGGAAGATCCCGAAGGGTGTTTCCGGATAATCGACCCTGTTCAGGAAGGCGGGGCTGTACATATAAGAGAGAGAGGTCTTTTCCTTGACGTAAAAATTTGTCTTGAGGATGGAATCAATGAACAGCACGGCAGCGAGCAAAATGTCCCGGTCGATCTCCACGGGGGCCGTCCGGATGATCGCTTTGCGCAGCTCTCCCAGCTCCTTCTTGATATCCCGGGATGAGGAGGAGGGGCTGAACTTCCGGTCGAACAGCCGGAAGAGCTTCTTCAGGAAGACCGGGTTTTCCAGGAAGGCGTCCCAGACCCGCTGCTCGGTGTAGGTGTCCTTGACCAGCTTGGTCTTGAGGTTGCGCAGGATGCCCAGGAGCTCCGGCGAATCCTTGAGGGCCTCAGCCAGGCGCAGGTATTCGTCGTTGTAGCCGGTCAGGAACTGGTGACAGAAGCTCCAGGCGGAGACGCCGAAGACCGTCTCCTGGGCGGTCAGCTTGCCGTCCCGGAAGAGGCCCGAGAGGGGCGATTCGGGGATGACGTAGATCAGGCTCATGTCCTCGACCAGATTCTGGATGAGGGTTTGATCCTTGATCCCCTTGAGATAGAACGAGTAGGCCGTCCGGCCGTTGGAGAACTGCTCGATGTACTTGCGGTTGGAGACCAGGCCGTGCGAGTTGATGACGTCCGAGACGTTGGAGAAAAAGCGGTGGCTGGAGTCGCGCTTGGTTACGACGGTGATTCGGATTTCGCCGCCCCGCTTGCACATGGTGACGTCGATGTAAGGGCTTTCCCAAGTGCTGGTCTTGGTGATCAGCGCCTGGTACCGGGCCACGGTCTCGGCGGGCGCGGTCTTCAGGAAGGTTTTATCGGCGATCTTGTTTAGGTCCGTTTCTCCGAAGGCCGGCTGAGCTTCCGGGAACTCGGGGAGGCAGACGACGTACATTCTCAGGTGCTCGACTCCCATGGCTTTGCGCGCCGTGCGGTAGGATTGGAGGCGGCAGTTCGGATACTTCTCCTCGATGTGCCGTTCGACCTCGAGCCCGCGGGGGTGGAAGTCGTCGACGAGATAGATGGCTTCGCGGGCATGCTCGGTGGCCAGGTCGACCTGGACCACCTTTTCTTCCTTGATCGTGGCGATGATTTCGGCCGCTTTGATGGCCCGGATATGATTGGCGATCGTTGGGAGAGGTGTGGTCCGGAAATAATAATCGTTCATGCCCAGACCGGCGCAGAACCAGCCCAGTTCTTCGCGCACGGCTTCCGGGGTGTAGGGGCCTTGGCTGAGGATGATTCTCTCCAGCTTCACGAGCTGGCTTTCGGTTAAAACAGACTTAGCAGCAATCTCTTGCAGACTTCTCATGGATAGCTCCTCAATGTGGCAAAAAGAACAAAAAACAATTGACGATTATTATACCATGTCAAGGCGGGTTGGCAAGGTGGTGGACCGAGAGCAAGGCATCCCCTGTCCCCCTGGATTGACTAAGTGGATTATCTCTGCTATAAGCCAGAGCCAACAAAAGAAGATATGAACGGCTGGGTGTTACCCGGCCCTGTAACTAAGAGATGAACATGTCCAAGAATCCTCGACTGGCCGGCGGCCTCATCTTCGTGATCCTCTTTTGCGGCCCCCCTCTCCTAGCTCAGCAGGCGGAAGCGGTCGGCCCGGAGGAGATGTATGAACGGTACCTGAACCTGGCTCTTTATAACACTGTCCCGACAGTGATCAAGGGTGGCGTCATCATGCCGGCCAATTGGCTGGCCGACGGCAGCAGTTTCTGGTACGCCGAAGGATCTCCCGAGAATACCGTCATCTATCGGGTTGATCCCAAAGCGGACTCCAGGAAACCGCTGTTCGACACGGCCCACTTGAGACGGTCCTTGGCCCAGGCGCTCGGGCATGAGGCGCCGTATCAAGGCCTTCCTTTTAATCGGTTTGCTTTTAGCGATAGTGAAAAGAGCATCCAGTTTTCGGTAGAAGGCAAGGAATGGAGTTGTGACCTCAAGTCCTATGCCGTCAACCCGGTGCCTCCGCCCACCGAAGAGGAGAAAAAGAGGCGGGAGCGCCTGACGCCCAAGGCCTTCAAGAATCTATTGGGAGGAGACGCGGTTGAAATCCTCTCTCCCGACTCCCGCTGGTTCGCCGGAGTCAAGGACTCCAACCTCTGTTTGAGGTCGGCCTCCGACGAGCAGGTCGTGTCCCTGACCACCGACGGCATCGAGAGCTATGGCTGGGACATCTGGAACGCCTCGCCCCAATGGTCTCCGGACGGTTCGAAACTCGCGGTCACCAAGGTCGATATCCGCACTATGCCGAAGATGCCGATCGTCCGCTGG
This sequence comes from Candidatus Aminicenantota bacterium, assembly GCA_003524335.1. GTDB lineage: Bacteria > Acidobacteriota > Aminicenantia > Aminicenantales > UBA8522 > UBA8522. Next base: position 6,981 of record DQHV01000033.1, read on the forward strand.
CTGAAATCCCCTGAGCAAGTGGAGTGGCATTTTTACGGCCGGGCCGGCGATCCCCTCTGGAAGAGCGAGCTCTATGTGGTCGATATCCATTCCAAGACGCCGCTGCGGATCGATATCGACCGGAAAGGAGATTATTTTGTCTCCATCTTGGGCTGGCTTCCCGATGGTACGGAGTTCTTGTTTTACACGGTGGACCGGGAATTCAAAAAACTCGACTTGCTCGCCGCCAACGCCTCCACCGGCGTGACCCGCCGTGTGCTTACGGAAACGCAAAAGGCTTTCTTGAACGTCAGCCCGTTTGAAAGGCTCCCGCTCAATTTCCTCGAGGGCGGAAAAAGATTTCTCTGGCTGTCGGAGCGGGACGGTTGGAACCAGCTCTATCTTTATGGCCTGGATGGCCAACTCATCCGGCGCTTGACCGATGGCCGGTTCGCAGTCGGCGAAGTGAAAGCCGTGGACGAACGGAGGGGCTGGGTCTATTTCACGGCCCAGGTGGATGCCGAACGCCCCTACGACCAGCACCTCTGCCGGGTGAGCCTCCAGGGCAAGGCCTTTTCCCGGCTCACCGAAGCCGACGGAGATCACATTCTGCAGATCTCTCCGTCGAAAGAGTTCTTCCTGGACATCAACGGGTCTTTGTCGCGTCCCCCGGCGACCGAGCTGCGCAGGGCGGATGGCCGGTTGCTCCAGGTCGTCGCCCGAGCCAATATCGACCTGCTCAAAGACAAGCTGCAATGGAGCCCTGCGGAGGCTTTCCGAGTCAAGGCGGCTGACGGTCAGACGGATCTGTACGGAGTTCTCTTCAAGCCCTACAACTTCGATCCCGCCAAGAAATATCCCGTGATCGACTATATCTATAACGGTCCCCATTCCCGGGACGTCCCCGGGAACATGTACGCTTGCCTGACGGATCCCGAGCCGGCCATCGCGCATCTGGGTTGCGTCCTCATTATCGTCGACGGCCGCGGGACCACCGGCCGGGGGAAGGAATTCCAGGATGCGAACTACGGGAGGCTTGGCCAGGATGAAATCCGGGACCATGTGGCCGTCCTCAAGCAATTGGCCTCCGAGAGGTCCTATCTGGATCTCGCACGGGTCGGCCTCCATGGGATTTCTTGGGGAGGCTACCTGACGCTCCGGGCCATGCTCTTAGCGCCCAGTGTTTATAAAGTGGGAGTCGCCACGTCTCCGGTTGTGGACTTGGTCGATGCCATGTCCTATACCGAGCATTATATGGGCCTGCCTCAAAACAATATAAAAGGTTATGAAGAAGCGTCTTGCCTGACCCTCGCCAAGAATCTCGAGGGGAGGCTGATGCTCGTCCACGGCACCAAGGACCTCAATGCTCCGTTCTCCGAGACGATCAAGATGATCGAGGCCCTGATGAGGGCCAACAAGCCGGTGGACGTTTTGATCCTACCCGAGCAACCGCATGTCCCGGAGGGAGATGGGTATAAGTACTGGGTCAGAGCCCGGCACCGCTATTTTCAGGAGCATCTGTTGGGAAGCAACGAGGTCCCCGGGCTGGAGAAGAAAAAGTCGGTGGATGCCCGTATCGTCCCGTATATCGGGGATTATGACTTCCAAGGATACACGGTTCCCGTCCTGTCGAAGGATGGAAAGTCGCTGACCCTGATCGTCCCGGGCCAGCCGGAGTATGAGCTCGCGCCCGACCAGGGGCAGAAGTATACCATCACCAACGCTCCGGGCTTCAGCGTTGAATTCCTGGTGGATGAGACCGGCAAGATCACAGGGTTGAAGCTCATTCAGCCGAGCGGTGAACACTATACCCTGAAGAAAAAATAGACGGACTTTTCGTCGGATAAAACGTTTTAAAGGAGGAGATCATGCACCCCAAGGAAGGACCCTCGACTCGCTGTGTGCACTACGGCCGGGCAGTCGACCCGATAACGCACGCCATGAATACGCCGATCTATGAGAACGCCGCCTTTGCTTATGAAGAACTCGGGACTTGGAAGGAGGTGGCGTTGGGGAGAATGGCCGGAGATATCTACAGCCGGAATTCCAACCCCACGGTGCGGGCCTTCAACGAAAAGATGGCGGCCCTGGAGGGCGCCGAGGCGGCCACGGATTTCAGCACCGGGATGGCGGCCATCAACTCGACTCTTTTCGCCCTGCTCAACCCCGGCCAGCGGGCCGTCACCATAAAAGATGCCTACGGGGCCACTTACCTGCATTTCAAAGAAATACTCCCCCGGTTTGGGGTCCACTGTGAGATCTGTGAGACCGATGACGAGGAGGCCATCCTGGCGGCCGTAGGGAGAGGCTGCGAACTCCTGTATCTCGAATCTCCCACCAACCCGTTGCTCAGGGTTGTTGACCTGGAAAAGCTGTTTGCGGCCGCCCACCGCGTCGGGGCCGTGACCGTTACGGATAACACTTTTGCCACTCCGATCAACCAGCATCCGCTCGCCTTGGGGTCGGACCTGGTCATTCACAGCGCCACAAAATTCATCGGTGGGCACAACGACCTGACCGCGGGCGTGGTCTGCGGGAAAGCCGGCCTGGTGAAAAAAATATACCGCTACCGCGAGCTCACCGGCCCCTCCCTCGACCCGCACCGGGCCAGCCTGCTGTTGCGCAGTCTGAAAACCCTGGCCATCCGCGTCGAACGTCAAAATAAGAATGCTCTGGCAGTCGCCAGGTTCCTGCAGAGCAATCCGAAGGTCCTCAGGGTGTATTATCCCGGGCTCGAAACGCATACCCGTCACGCCGTGGCCAAGAAGCAGATGCCCGGCGGCTATGGCGGGGTGCTCAGCTTTGAGGTGGAGGGCGGGCTCGAAGCCGTGGCTGCTATCCTGCCGCGCCTGAGGTATGCCTACCTGGCTGCGAACCTCGGTCAAGTCGATACCGTGGTCGGTCCTCCTTCGACAACCAGCCACGTGGAGTGCACGGAAGAAGAGCGCCGGGCCGCCGGAATCCCCGAAGGGCTGATCCGGTATTCAGCCGGCATCGAAGATACCGAGGATCTGGTCGACGACTTGAACCAGGCTCTGTCGGCGCATTAAAAGGAGATGACAGGCCGGACCTACACCTTTTAATTCCGGATGGGATAAGGTGGCCGGCTGGTCTTTTTCGGGGGATTCTTTTTGAGGGCTTCGAGCACGAGCTCCACGGCTTTCTCGAGTTGGGGGTCGCGTCCCTGGACGACCAGCGAGGGGGTAAACTCAACCTCATAGTCCGGCGGAACCCCTTCATTCTCGATCAGCCATTTTCCTTCTTTGCTGAAGGCGGCATAGCTCGGGGCCGTCACATAGCCGCCGTCCATGAGCAGTGGTTCTCCGCCGATGCCCACCAGGCCGCCCCAAGTCCGCTTCCCGACCAGCGGACCGACTCTGCGCTCGCGGAAGTAGAAGGGCATGGCATCGCCGCCCGACCCCGCGTATTCATTGATGATCATTACTTTGGGCCCGAACGCAGCGCCGAACGGAGTGGCAAAGTCCGGGCCGTCGCGCGGCGCCCAGTAGTTCAGAAGAGGCTGCGCCAGGGTGTCGATGATGGAGTTGGCCGCCTGGCCTCCATCGTTGAACCTCTCGTCGACGATGACTCCTTCCTTGTCTGTCTGTGAGTAGAAGTAGCGGTTGAAGTACAGGAACCCGAGGTAGCCGGTGTCCGGCAGATAGATGTATCCGACCCGGCCCCCGGTCATGGCCTCTACTTTCTTCCGGTTGCCCTCGACCCAATCGAGAAGGCGCAGGGGCCTTTCACTCTCGACGGGCACGACGACGACTTCGCGGCCGCCGGTCTCTTGGGGAACGGAGTTGACGAGCAGCTTGACCTGACGCCCGGCCGTGTTCTCGAAGAGCGAATAGATGTTGACCGCCGAGGTGAGCTCTTTCCCGTTGACCCGGAGGACATAGTCTCCGGCTTTGAGATTCACCCCCGGCTCGGTGAGCGGCGCCCTGAGAGAAGGGTTCCAGTTCAGGCCGCTATAGATTTTCTGGAGGCGGTAGCGCCCGCCGGCGATCTCAAAATCGGCGCCCAGAAGCCCGCCGGGAACCCTCTTGACCTCTGGGAAAACGCCCCCCCGGACATAGGAATGCCCGACACTCAGCTCGCCGAGCATCAGGCTCATGAGCTCGTTGAGGTCGCCGCGCCAGGCGAGATCGGGGAGATATCTAGCGTACCGCTCGCGGATGGCCTTCCAATCGACGCCATGCATGTTCGGGTCATACAGAAAGTCCCGGTTGAGACGCCAGGCTTCGTGGAACATCTGCTCCCATTCGGCGCGCGGGTCCACCCGGACCACCATCGAAGAGAGGTCGAGTTTTCCCTCCCCGGTGTTGGGTTTTCCTGAGGCCGCGATGATGAACCAGGAATCTCCGGATTTGTAGAGGAGTTTCTTGCCGTCAGCCGAGACGGTGAAGGCCTCGACTCCGGATAGGAAGGCCTCATTTTTCCGGGGCTTAAAATCAAACCTCCAGAGATTCGAGCCTTGAAAAGTGTGTTCGTCTTCCTCCCAGCGGACCGAGCTTTCCAGGATAAACAGGGACCCGTCTTCGGCCGAGCCGAGCCGGACGTAGACTCCGGGCTTCACGGGAAGCGAGAGGATACGCTGCGATATTCCTTCCAGGTCGATGTGGAAGGGGAGTTTGGTCGACTCCGCCGGCTCTTTGCTTTCGTCCCCCTTTGACTCCGGCGTTTCCTCGTCGCTGACCGGGGCAAAAGGGGAAGGGAGGTCATCGCGCAGGACGGCGAGATAGAGGCTATAGGAGAACAGCCGCTCTCTAGAGGACATGTCCAAGGGGCTCTTGAGGGGACCCGTGTTGGTGCTGGCGAGAAAGAAGAGGTATTTCCCGGCTCTGTCGAACAGAGGGGAATCGGCATCGCTCATTCCGTCGGTGACCCGGAAAGTTTTTTTCTGGTCAAGGGAATAGAGGCAGATAACCCCATACCTGGTCACTTGATAACGCTTGTAGGCCAGCCACCGGCTGTCAGGCGACCAGACCGGGGAAGCAGAAAACGCATCAGCCTTGATGGGCTTCTCTTCATTCCTGTCCAGGTACCAGATGTTCAGACTCTTGTCGGCGAAGGCGATTTTCTGGGAATCGGGCGACCAGACCGGCTGGAAGTAAAAGGATGGTTTGGGGAGGCTGATCCTCCGGGGCGCCTCTTTGCCCATCTGGTCGCTCAGGTAAAGGGCATATTCTCCACCCGCATCCGAAAAGTAGGCGAGGGTCTTCCCGTCCGGCGACCAGGCCGGATACCGGTCCATCGCTCCCGGCGATTTGGTGACGTTCCGGCTGTCCCCTTTTTCCGCCGGGACGGTCAGGATTTCTCCGTGGGCTTCGAAGGCCGCCCGCCGGCCCGTGGGAGAGAGGTCGAAATTGGAGATCTCCGTAGCGACATTTTTGAAATCCGGCCGGAGACTGGTCAAATCGCTAGGCGTGGAAACGATGGCCCGCCGACTCTGGCCGGTCCCGGGGTCATACACGTAGAGCTCCCCTTCGACGCCGTAGACGACCAGGCCTCCGCCGCTCCCGAGATACTTGATGTCGGACTCGCCGTGGTTGATGAGCTGTTTCAGGTTTCCGTTCTGCGTGTTGTAGGCGAACAGGTTCATGACTCTGTTCCTGTCGGACAGGAAATAGACCGTCTCTCCGATCCAGACAGGATANNCGATGAACCGGCCGTCCGGCGACCAATCCGCGAATTCGGCCATGGGGATCGCGAGCTCCTGCGGGAAACCGCCGTCCAAGCCGACCGTGAACAGTTTGTTGAACTTCCTGTTATGGCTCGTCCGGCCGGATTTAAAGAAAATGCTCCTCCCGTCCGGTGTCCATCCTTGGACGATATCAGGCGAGGGGTGATAGGTCAGCCGTTTAGGCAGGCCGCCCTTAGAAGGAACGAGATAGACATCGGTGTTGCCGTCGTATTCGGCCGAAAAAGCGATCCATTTTCCATCGGGCGAAAACCGGGGATTGCTTTCTCGACCCCGGTGAGCCGTCAACCTTCCGGCCGTTCCGCCTTCGACAGGGACCGTCCAGAGATCACCGGCATAGATAAAGGCGATAAGTTCCCCGCTGATATCCGGCTGGTGAAGAAAACGGGCCACCTTCCCGGCTAAAGAGACGGAGAAGAGGATGAGAAGAGACAGGACGAGGCCGCAGGCTTTTTTCATATGATGCTTTCTCCTACCTGAGGTTGGCTCCGAAATTTTTGTATTCTCATGGATTTTCGACCTCCGCTCGATCCTTTCAGGCTATTATCGACAAAATAGGGGCGGCTGCCAAGACTTAGCGTCCAGGGCTTTTCGTTTGCGCAGACGGGCGAACCTGACTATAATCCCGAAGGCAGAAAAATGAGATGGATCGTCCTGCTCCTGGTCAGTATCGTGCTGGCCCTGAGCTTTTTTGCCTATGACTCTCTGTCTCCCATCAAAGAGACCATCCAGGTCCATCTGCAGTTCAGTTCGACCGACTACGGCCTCCTGGTCTCCGTGTATTCCATCCCCAACACCATCCTGTTCATGGTGATCTTGGGCGGCATCTTTGCCGACCGCTGGGGAATCCGCAAAACCGGGCTGGCGGCGGCCCTCGCCTGCGTCCTGGGCGCCGTGATCACGGCTTATGGAGCCAGCGACCTCTTTGTACGGGGCGGGTTAGGGCATACGTTCCTGAGTTCCTTCCTGCCGCGTTTTTCGGCACCCCTGAAGATGATGGTTTTGGGCCGATTCTTCTTCGGCCTGGGAGCGGAAACCCTCAACATCGTCGTGCTCAAGATCCTGGTGAAATGGTTCAAAGGGAGAAAAATGGCTTTCGCCTTCTCGCTCATGACGATCATCGCCCGGATGGGAACGGCCGCCGTCCTGATTCTCTCCCCCGTCCTCATCGAGGCCAAGACGGGATGGGCGACGTCCCTCTGGGTTTCTGCTTTCCTGATGCTTCTCGGGTTCCTGCTCCTCCTGGTCTATTTGTCCTTTGATCGGCGTTATCCGGAGGCCGCGAAGGAGAACGCCGATGATTTTCGAAGCCGCGATATCGTGGCCCTTCTAAAGAATAAGTCATTCCTCTTCATCTGCCTTCTCTGTGTGATGTTCTATTCCGCGTTTTTTCCCTTTTTGTCCTTCCTCCCGGACCTGCTCCACAACAAGTTCCAGTTGTCGCTCCGGTTGAGCGGAGCCCTGAGCAGCCTGATGATCTGGGGGACGATCGTCTTCATCCCCATCGTCGGCTGGTTTGTCGACAACAAGGGAAAAATCGCTTCTCTCCTGCTCTACGGTTCGGGGATGCTCTTTTTCTCCCATCTCGTCCTGGCCAAAACCAGCCTGACGCCCTATCTCGCCATCGTCGTCCTGGGCCTGGCCTTTACCCTTGTCCCGGCGGCCTTGTGGCCGGCCGTTCCGCGGGTCGTCGACGAAAAGAGGGTGGGCACCGCATACGGGATCATGACCTGGACGCAGAGCCTGGGCATTCTGGCATTTCCCTACCTGGCCGGACGAATCACCGACCTTTCCAACCCGGGAGTCGGGCTCGAGGAGGTCCAGAGCGGGCGGGCTTTTCTCGATTACTCGAACACCTCCTTGATGTTCGCCGGGCTCGGGATCATGAGTTTTCTTTTCGCCCTCTTGCTCAAAAGAGAAGATTCAGGGAAGAGCGGTTTCGGGCTGCAGCTGCCCGAAAAGCGCGTCAGGTAAAACCCCTCGGGCGACCGTCTCGGCGGAGTCCCCGGGGAAAGGAGTGCTCATGCCGACCAGAGACCGGAGAACGGGTCTCAAGGACCCGGTGGCCAATTTTGACGCTCTCTGGAGGATGTTCGACCGAAACTACGGGAGCTTTATCCCCAAGCGGATCGATTGGGATCTCCTCTACCGGGTTTACCGTCCGAGAGTCAACGCCCGGACGAACGACCGGGAACTCTTCGAGATCATGTCGCGCCTGCTCGAGCACCTCAACGACAACCACGTCAAGATTCAGTCGCGCCGGCCGCCGCGCTTTTTCCGGTCGGGTATCCTTGGCCAGCTCAACAGGGATGATCGGGGACGTCACCTCCCCATCGGCTACAACATCCCCGATTTTTCACTCGACTTGGTCAAGAAAAGCTATCTTCGGGGACACTTTGAAGAGCGACTCCCGGGCACCCGGCTCGCCGCCTATTTCGGCGGCGACTTTCCTCTGTACACCTTCGGTCGGCTGAAGAAAGATATCGGCTACTTCCATATCCGGAATTTCGACGAGGCCGGGAGAACCGCGGCCGTAGCCGACGAAATCGTCACCAGGTTCAGAAACGCCCGGGTCCTGATCGTCGACATCCGCGGAAACGGCGGCGGTTGGGACCCCGTGGCCAAAGCCATCGCCGACCGGTTTGCCGACACCCGGCGTCTCTACATGGTCACCCGGACCCGCAACGGACCCCGGCATGATGATTTCACGCCGCCGCGCTACTGGTACACCGAGCCTAAAGGCCCGCATCCGTTCACCAACCCGGTCGTCCTGCTCACCCACCGCTGGTCGATCAGCGCGGCCGACTGCTTTGCCCTGGCTATGAGGGCGCTCCCCCATGTGACCAACCTCGGCGAGTTCACTTCCGGGGCCTACTCCGACGAATACTGGGATACCCTCCCCAACGGATGGGAGGTCTCGATCGCCAACAAGCTCTACCTGGATGCGGACGGACGGTGCTGGGAGGGGATCGGGACGCCGCCGGACATCCGCCTGGTCAACACGAGAGAAGACATTGCGGCGGGAAGGGACCGGGTCCTGGAAACGGCTGTGGAGCTCCTGATGGCGGGTTTGGCCCCACGGCATGAGGCAAAACCGGCCCCCCGGCCGCGGGAGTCGTTGGCGGAGAGCCTGGAAAGGGCCATTACGTCGTTGGGTATCCGGAGGGCGGTCGACCTGTTCAGCCGGGCCAGGCGGCGTGATCCCAGCACCTACTATATCGATCGCGAGGAGATGGATGCCCTGGCCAAGAGCCTTCAGTCTCAAGCGAGGGTTGAGGAGGCGTTCGAGGTCCTGAAGCTCAATCGCCGGCAGTTTCCCCGGGATTATCATGTCTATCAGAGTCTGGCGGAAGCATTTGAAAAAAAGAGAAAGGATCGCCTGGCCAGGAGTTGCTATCGGAAGGCCTTGGAACTCAACCCGAAGAACCTCCCCGAAGAAAAGCGGGACTCGGAAAAAGCCCTGGAGATAGTGAATCGCTGAGGGCCCGGCGTCCCGACATCGTATAAGGAGAGCAGGAATGGAGGCAAAACAGCGGCTCCGGATACCCCGGCTCCATTTCTTGACGCCCGAGAAAATGGAGATGATCCATGGGGCGACTCTGACCGTCTTGAAGGAAACAGGCATCCTGGTCAAAGACCTCAAGGCCCTGGAGATCCTCAAAGAGGCGGGGTGCCATGCAGAGGGAGAGAGGGTAAGGATTCCGGCTTCTCTTGTGGAAAATGCCCTCAAGAATGCCGTCCCTCGCATCCTGATGACCGACCGGAGCGGAAGGCCGGCAATGACCCTCGAGGGAGATGAAGTCTGGTTTGGCACAGGCTCCGATACGCCCCACGTGATCGACCCCTATACAGGGCAGAGAAGGCGGACCGTGTTGAAGGACATCGAAAACGTCTCCAAGCTCGTGGACGCCCTGCCGGAATTGAGCTTCGTCATGTGTTCGGGGATCGCCAGCGACGTAAACCCGGAGATAGCGGATATCCATCATTTCCTGGCGATGGTCAGCCGAACGGAAAAACCGGTCGTCTTCACCTCCTGGAACCTCGCCAACCTGACGACGATCATCGAGATGGCGGCCGCGGCGGCCGGAGGAGAAGACAGACTCCGGGCGAATCCGTTCCTCGCTCTCTACACAGAGCCCATTTCCCCTTTGATTCTTGGCCGGGACTCCACCCAGAAACTCCTGTTCATGGCCGAGCGATCTCTCCCCGTTGTTTTCGCCCCGGGGATGATCACCGGGGCGACGGGGCCCGTGACTCTGGCCGGAGGGATCGTCCAGGCCAACGCCGAGATCCTGGCCGGGTACATACTCGCCAACCTGGTGAGGCCGGGGACTCCGTTTATCTATGGAGGGAGCGGTGAGCCCATGGACATGTCGGCCATGCTCATGAGCTACGCGGCGCCTGAATCCATGCTCGTGGTCTCAGCTCTGACGGATATGTCCAAGTACTACGGCCTGCCTTCCTTCGGCTACGCCGGATGCTCCGACTCCAACCTTTATGACCAGCAGGCTTCGCTCGAGTCCGCGCTCTGGATTCTCATGGCCAGCCTGAACGGGGCCAACCTCGTCCACGACGTTGGCTATATCAACAACGGCCTGACGACATCCCTCGAACAGATCGTCGTTTCGGCCGAAGTGGTCGGTTTGGTGAGGCGGATCGCCGGCGGGATCGACGTCGACGAAGAAACGATGGCGCTCGACCTTATCGCCGAGGTCGGACCCGGAGGCGAGTACTTGACGAGCGAGCACACCTTGAGACATTTCCGGGATAACTGGTTTCCGAGGCTGATCTCCAGGGATCCGTATGAGAAATGGGAGCAAAAGGGGCGAAAAGACCTGGGGAACCGGGCGAATGAATTCGTCCACCGTATCCTGGAGAATCACAAGCCCAGGGCCCAGGAAGGCAGGGTGGCCGACGAACTCCGGAGGATCGTGCAGGCCAGAGATCGGTAGGCTCGGGCCGGGCGGAGCACCCAAGCCAGCGGTCTAGACTTCCAAGTCGATCTTATCGAGCAGGAGCTCCATGCCTTCCAGGAGCTCGAGGTCGGTCGATCCGCAGGAGGGGCAAACGAGGACGAAGTCCTCTTTCTCGATCTCCGCCGCGCATTTCCGGCAGCGCATTTTGAGGGGGACTTCTTCGATCTCCAGCCGGGCCTCGGCCGCGATCGTGTCCTGTTTATAGCTGTCAAAGGCGGTTTGCAGGAACTCGGGCACGACACCGGCCAGCTTTCCCACCCTCAATCTCACTCCGACGATCTTGGTGGCCTGATTTTCCCGGGCTTTTGCTTCCAGGATCTCGAACAGGCTGGCGACGATGGAGAGCTCATGCATGGCGCTGGTGCTGGATCATGTTGACACGGCTTTCGATGAAATAGCGGGCCAACTCGGCGATCCCCCTCCCTTTAAGGGCGGAGGTGACAAAAATCCGGAGGCGGGGGTTGAGGTCCAGGGCTTCGTTCCCGGCCTTCTCCAGGTCAAAAGGCAGATAGGGGATCAGGTCCGATTTGGTGAAGATCAGGCAATCGGCGCTGGCGAAGGCCTTGGGGTATTTCTTAGGCTTGTCGTCTCCCTCGGGTGCGGAAAGGAGCACGCAGCGGATGTTTTCCCCCAGGTCGTAGCCGGCGGGGCAAACGAGGTTGCCGACGTTTTCGATAAACAAGAACTTGGTCTCAGCGGGGATTTCGGGAAGTAGCTTGCCGACCATCTTAGCCTCGAGATGACAAGCTCCTCCCGTCGTGATCTGCCAGGCGGGAACGCCCTTCCGGCGGATCCTGTCGGCGTCTCTCTCTGTCTCGATGTCGCCCTCGATCACGGCCAGCGGATGGGTGGGATGGAGCGTCTCGACGATCCTTTCCAAGAGCGTCGTTTTCCCCGACCCCGGCGAGCTGAGAAGATTCACCACCAGGACGCCCGCCGCCTCCAGCTTCTCCCGGATCTCGGCGGCGACCTTCTTGTTCGAACCGAGGATCTCTTCCCGGACGATCAGTTCCTTCTTGCTCATCTCTCACCGGCTCCTCAACACAATCTTAACCTTCCTGTCGATCACGGGGCGCGGCCGTTCTCTCTTTCTGACCGACCTCTTTTTTGAACCTGCCGGCCACCTGGATGGCGATTCCATCAGGGCCGTAGAGCTCTTTTCCTAGGCCGAGAAGGAGGGTCTTCACTTCTCTTCAGGCTCTGCCTTGGGCAGCCGGACGGAAAAAGTCGAGCCTTGTCCCGGCTCGCTCGCCACCTGGATGGAACCGTTGTGGGCTTCGACGATCTTTTTAGCGATGGCCAGCCCCAGTCCGGTGCCCTTTGTCTTTTGGTCCTCGCCCCGGCTGACGCGGTAGAATTGATCGAAGACGAGCGGCAGATGTTCCCGGGAGATACCGATGCCGGTATCGATCACATCAGCGACCAGGGTGCCGTCCTCTTCGCGCACAGTGATCACCACCGAACCCTCGGGCTTATTGTATTTGATGGCGTTGCTGATGAGGTTAGAAAACACTTGCTCCAGGGACTGTTCGTCAGCCAGGATAAGGGCCGTTTTTTTCATGGGCCGGAGCTCAAGCTTGACCCCGGACTCCTGGGCCAAAGGCTTCATGAATTCCACTTGCTTGTCCAGGAGCTTCTCCAGGGCGATAGGCTTGAGCTTGTCGACGATTTGCCCCCGGCTGATCCTGGCCATGTCCAGCCAATCGTTGATCAGGTGGAGAAGGCTCTCCAGTCGCTCCCTTGCGCGGAGGATCATGTCCTTCTGCGTGTCTTCGACATGACCCACCATTCCGGCGAGAATCACCTCAAAGTACTGCTGGATGGCGACCAGCGGGCTCCGCAGCTGGTGGGACACCATGGTGATGAAGTTCTCTTCCATGACCTTTTTTTCGTGCCGCAAGCTCTCGGCCTCCAGCGCCAGCTTGCGTCTCTCCAGCGCCCGCCGGATGATGATGCGGAGCTCGTCCGGCGTGAAAGGCTTGGGCAGGAAATCGTAGGCACCCTTCTTCATCGCCTCGACGGCCGATTCCACCGTGGCGTAGCCGGTGATGACGATCGGGATGATCCCGGGGTCGATGTTTTTGATCCTTTCGAGAACCTCAAACCCGCTGAGACCGGGCATCTTGAGGTCGATCAGGGCCAGGGCCGGCTTCAGGTCCCTGGCTTTTTCCAAGCCAACCTTGCCGTTCTCAGCGGTTTCCGCCCTGAATCCGTCTTTAACCAGGATCAAGGAGCAGGCATCGCGCATGGCTTCTTCATCGTCGATGACCAGGATGATCGGTTTTTCGGCCATGGTACCTCTCCATAAAATATTTTACACGAAAATCGGACTCATTTCAGCAGGCCAGCGGGCGCGCGCTGCTCTTTTTCCACGCTAATGAGGCGAGGGACTCTCCCGAGCCTATTTTTTCAGAAATTTAGCGATACGGGCCAGGAGGTCGTCCGGTTTGACCGGCTTGTCGATGTAATCGTCCGGGCCGGCCATGCCCTCCTCATCGCCCTTGAACTGAAACCTCGAGCCGGCGATCTCTTTCACGGCGGACACAAAGATGATCGGTGTGTTCTTGTGATCCTTGAATTCAGCGGATGTCTTGATGGTGTTGCAGAGCGAAAAGCCATCGAAGAGGCTGTCCATCATGATGTCCAGGAGGACGAGATCGGGCTTTTCCTTGAAGATCATCTCCTTGGCCTCCTTCGGGTTTGAGGCCATGACGACATCATAAAGGGCGGACTTCAGGATGGGAGTTACCGCTGCGCGGAAATCGGGATCGTCGTCGACGACCAGGATTTTTGGGCTCTTGTTCATACTGCCTTTCTCCTTATCTAGGCTGAAGACGTTTTTTATGGCCAATTTGAGTTCGTCCTTGCCGAATGATTTGATGAAATAATAAAAGATATCCTGCTCGCGGGCAAGGGCTTCCCGCCGCTTGGCGTTCTTCTTGGTGGTCAGGATAATCCTGAGCCGAGGGTCGAGGCTCTTGAGTATGGGCACGGCCTCATAACCCTTCATCTCGGGCAGGTCGATATCCATAACCAAGCAGTCGAATCCTCCCTCGGCGACCTTTTTGATGGCCTCGGAGAGATTCTTTCCTGTTTCCAAGACGAATTGGTCTTCTTTCAAAAAATGGACCAGGTCGCTTCTCACTTTGGGGTCGGGGTCAATGATCAGGATCCTTTGTTCTGAGGACATCCGGCTGTTCCTTCACCTCCGGATAGAGCAATTTGTGTGCCAAAAATCCCTGCCAGCCGTAAAAGAGAAGTTGTCTAAGTTGAAGATAATAAATATATTATGAAAGCCAGCTGGGCATTTGGCCGAGATCTCAGGAAGCCTCACGATATCTTGGGGAATATTTCCCCGGCTCTGTTCCACTATTTCCTCGCGCCGCTCCTGCCTCCGCGGCCCCTGGCCCTTTCTTACAGAATCGGTTGCCAGGATTTGGTTTTCTGCAGGGATCACTATCAGATATCTCTGAGAGGAGCCGGGGACGGTTCAAGCCGAGGGCCGTCCCCTTAGGCGTCCAGTCGTTGGGTAACGCAGGATGGCTCGGGCGGGACCCGAATTCAGCGGGGATTAGCCCGTCGATTTCCCCGGGAGGGCGGACGAGTCCCTGAACTCCTTCAGGATCTTTTCTAGAGCCGTGCGAACGGGATTCGAGAATTGGTCACCTTCGATGATCGACTCCGGCTGGATGCCCAGGATATAGGCATTCTTGATCTGGTCATAGCCTAGGCGGTTGGTGAGCGACGGCAACAGCCGGTGGCTCAGGACGGCATTCCAGAAGACGTGTTGGAGCGGCAAGACGGCGATCTTTCCTGGCTGTTCGCCCATGTGGATCACGTCGATGAAGAGGAGCGGACGTCCGGCCAAACGTTCAAGGATGCAGTCCTCCTCGAGTTCCGTTTCGACGTAGACATCGGACATCCCCGCTTTCTTCATCTCCTTGGCCAGCTCCAGGCCGGCCCGGTCGTCCGAGCGGTCCTCCCGGCCGGCGCCGATAAAGATGGGGCCGGCTGGTTTGAGCTCACTCAGCTTTCTTCTCCAATCGTCGTCGGGCGCTTGTTTGACCTCCGCCATGTGGGCGGAACAGCTGAGGCAGGGGTCGAAGGCCCGGACCACCAGGTCCATCCGATCCCGGATCTTGTCTTCCTGGCCTTCGTCCAGGAGCTTCTGGGCGGCGATATAGCAGTATCGTTCGATGTCCTCGGCGTTCTGGGCAGTGGGAGTGATGATATCGACGGCGGCCACGAGGCCGTCCTTGATTTCGTAATGATGGATGAGGAGTCCGCGCGGAGCTTCGACCAGGCCGGTTCCCTGGCCCGTTTTTGTCTTATAAGGCATGATCGGGGGATCGTCCGGAATCTTCAGGGCCTTGTCCACAAGCTCGGGAATCTGCTCGAAAGCGTAGAGAATCTCCAGCGCCTGAGCGGCGTTGTGGAAGAGAGGGTTCGACTTCCAGCGGGCGTTGAAATATTTCTTGAGGGCCCTGCCCGCTTCGCCCTCGAGTCGTTCGCCCAGGACATTGACCCGGGCGAGCGCGCCCACCGAGTAAGGATTCTCTTTATAGCGGCTGCGTTTGCAGAAAGAATGGGGAACGACAAACTCATTGGTCAATCTTTGGTAATCGTCCCGGCCGATCTTTTCTCCAGTGGACAGGATGATCTCCTCTCCCCAGAGCCCGTAGTGGCCGTCCCCCGGTTCANNCAGGAACGGTGGGATAATCAAGGCCGCAGAAGAGATCGACCGTCCGGAAGACGAAAGGCATGAATTGGATGGCCCGGTTCTTTATCCAGATGAGCTCCTCCCGGCTGGGGTATTTCCCGAAGCCGCCGATGACCGGGTTTTCGCCATGGATCATGCGGCCGCTGAGGAGGGTCATGATGGAATTCCCGAACTGCTTCATCTCCAGGGCGATCTTGACCTCGAAAGGGAATTTCGAGGCCATGGCGATGGCGTTGGGAAAGCCGACATAGTCCGGGAGGGCCAGGTAATAAACATGGAGGGCGTGGCTCTCGATGAATTCCCCCATATGCATCAGCTCTCGCAACAGGGTGACCTTGGGCGGTACACGGACCCCCAGGGCGTTTTCCATTGCCCGGATCACGGCGTTCTTGTGGGACACGGAGCAGATGGCGCAGATCCGAGGGGCCAGGCTGACGTCCTCCTCGGGGGTTTTGCCGACGGTGAGACGTTCGATGAGGCGGGGCCCCTCGTTGATGACGAGCTTCACCTCGGTGACAAGATGGCCGTCGATGGTGGCGGAAACACCGCCGTTTCCTTCGACGCGGGGAAGGTGGTCGATGCTGATGGTCTTCATCTTTTCTCCTTTCTGAACGTCTCGAAGAATTCGGCGATCCGCGTCCCCGAGTAGTTGGCCATCCTGTTCTTGATGGCGGCGACGTCGAAACCCTTATTGAGCAGGAGACGATACTCGGAAGTCAGGTTGGCCTCCTCTGTCGGTCCCCAGCACCCGAAGCAGGGGATGTTGTGATCCGGGCAGACCGACCCGCAGCCTCCGAGGGTCAGCGGACCCAGGCAGAGGATATCTTTATTGAGGAGACAATCGTTCTCCTGCCACTTGCACTCGATACAAACGGGGAACCGATAGAGCTCGGGAGGGTTGCCCCGGAGCAGCCGGTTGAAGGTTGACAGGAATTGTTCTTTGCCGACCGGACAGCCCGGAAGGTAGTAGTCGACCTTGACGAAGGCATCGATGGGCTTGCTCTGGACCGGCTGGGAATGGGAAAAATCGTGGTTGCCGTAGACCTTCTTCAGGTTCTTTTCCCAGTTCTTTTTATCCAGGAAGGCGGCCTGGATGCCGCCGACGCAGGCGCAGTTGCCGAAGGCCACCACTATCTTGGACCGTCTCCGGATGTCCAGGAGCTCCTCTTTTTCTTTCTCCGTGCTCACCGACCCCTCGACCAGCGCTAGGTCGAGATCGCCGTGGCGGTTATCGCTCTTGGCCATAAGAAAAACCTCGATATCGGCCGCGGTGAAGATAGGGACGAGTTCTTCCTCGCAGTCGACGATGAGGAGGGCATCCCCGGCGCAACCGGTCAGCTCGTAAACCCCGATTTTCAGTTTATCTTGTGCCATGGTCCGCTCCTTAGATGAGTTCCTTCATGTGGAGAACATCCCAGTAGGTGAACACCGGCCCATCGAGGCAGGTGTAGATGTAATCGATGGCGCAGTGGCCGCATTTTCCGATACCGCACTTCATCCGCCGCTCCAGGGTCATGAGGATCTGGTTCTTGGGGATGTTGAGCTTGATCAACTCCTTGATGACGAACTTGTACATCACCGGGGGCCCGCAGACGAGGGCATAGGTATTTTCGGGATCGACCTTTTTCAGGCTGGGGAAAAGGGTGGTCACGACGCCGGTTCGCTCCGGCCATTGGCCGGTATCGTCGGCATCGACGGTCAGGTGGCACTCCAGATCAGTCCGCGTCTTGAGGGAGAAAAATTCCTCCCGGAAAATCATTTCGGCCGGTCTTTTCGCGCCGTAGAGCAGGACGACGCGTCCGAACCAGTCCCGGTTGTCAAGGCAGTAGAGAAGAACTGAACGGAGAGGGGCGACACCCATCCCGCCCATGATGATGAGGATGTCCTTTCCGGTCATCTCTTCCACGGGGAACCCGTTGCCGTAAGGGCCGCGTAGACCGATGAGCGCGTTTTCCGGCAGCCGGAAGAGGGCGTTCGTCACCGTGCCCATCTTCCGGATGCAGAATTCGAGCAGCCCCGGGCGCGACGGCGTCGAGGAAAGGCAGAAGGGGGCCTCCCCGGCGCCGAGGATAGAGACCATGGCAAACTGGCCCGCTTTGTACTGGAATGAGAGGGCTCTTTCCACATCGATGAACCGGACCTGAAAGAATTTTACATCAGCCGTGAGATGGTACGAACGGATGATCCGCGCCGGTTCGGGAGTGAAGGGGTTGGAATCTGCGAGACACTTATGCTGGCCGTTCATTTGGACACCTCTTCCGCGAATTTTTTCCAAAAGGCATCGACGGGATGACCCTCCAGAGCGTCAGCTACGGACTTGGCGTGGATCTGGACCGGGCAGGTCACCAGGCAACGGCCGCAGCCGACGCAGCTCGGCTTGCCATATTTTGAGACGTAGGCCCGGAGCTTGTGGGTGTACCAGAGTCGGAGACGTTGGGACTTGTGTCCCCGGAAGTTCTCTCCTCCGGCTACTTCGGAGTATTCGGTCAGCGTGCAGGAATCCCAGTAGCGGAGTCGTTGGCCCGGCCGGTTGCCCAGGAATTGTTTGTCAACGACGTTGTAGCAGTTGCAGGTCGGGCAGACCATCGAGCAGGAACCGCAGGCGAGACAGGCGGCGCCCGCTTCCTCCCAGAACGGGGCCTTGTATTTGAGCTCCATGAGGTCGGGAAGGCGGGTGAAGTTGATCTCGGTCTGGAAGGCGTTATCTCTCTCCTCCTGCCAGTTGATGTATGTCTTGATGTCCTTCTCGGTCAGCCTTTCATCGAAGTAATCCGGGGCCAGGCGGATGAGGTCGTCGCCGCGGCTCGAGCCGATCCAGACGAGAAAGTGACTTTCCAGGTTGGTGAAGAAAAGGTCGTATCCCTCTTCGATGATGTCGGTGTGCGTGGACTTGCAGAAGCAGAATTCGTCCGGCCAACAGGACAGGCCGAGGATGATCGTCTTTTTTCTAGCTTCGAGGTAATAGGGATCCGAATACGCCTGGGAAAAAAGCTTGTCGAGAATGAGCAGCCCATGAATGTCGCAGGGATGAACGCCGAACAGGATCCGGTTGGTGACGTGGGAAAGGTCCTCCCGATATTCTTTCTCATCGAAGTGGAACATGTTGAAGGAGGCGGGGACCATGATCTTCTTGGGCGGGATGATCGTTCGCGTCGTGTTCATGGCGATCTTGGAGAAATCCTGAATCCGCTCGAACGAGAATTTCTCCCGCTTCGCCAGGCTGGCCCAGTGGGGGTCAGGCAAAGTCTCGGCCGGAGGCCCGCCCTGTTTGGCCACCGGAGCCCACAGTTCCGCCTTTTTCGAGATGACCTCAAGAAAGGGGAAAAAGTCCTTTTTTTGGAGTTTGAGTATCCTCATTTCACCTGTCCTTTAGGCGAGCGCGATGGATCTCTCCGCGTCCAGAAGATCCGGGGAGAGGAGCCCGCCGCGTTTTTTTGAAATCACCAAGCTGAGGTTAACCTGCATCGGGCTTCTTTTTATGCAATTTCTGTGCCGAAAACGGAGAGGAAGACAGGCTCGCGGTTGCGCCATAACCCGTTGATTTTATTCATATTAATAGTTGACTTGGGAACCGATCCTCTTTCGCCTCCGGCCAGAGACGGAGGGGGATGGGGCATTTTTCCCCGGTTCCATGGAAAAAGCGGACAAAAAAGGGACGTTCCCTAGGTTTTATACTTCTTGATCTTGGCCCAGAGGGTCTTGCGGTCGATGCCCAGGATTTCGGCGGCCCGCGTCTTGTTGCCGAATTGAGCCTGAAGGACAGCCTTGATGTACTCCTTTTCCATGTCCTCCAGGGTTTTGGAGTACCCTGAAAGCGAACCCAGGGCCGTTGCTCCGCCGGCGATCCCGTGGTACATCAAGTCCTCCAGCTCGATCCCATCGTGCTGCGAGAGCACGACAGCCCGTTCGATGGTGTTCTCGAGTTCCCGGATGTTTCCCGGCCAGTCGTATTCCTTCAGTGCTTTGAGCGCCCGGGACGAGACGCCCGTGATGTTCCTCTTGGCCCGTTTGTTGTATTTCTGCAGGAAATGATCGACGAGAAGAGAGATGTCCTCCTTCCTCTCGCGTAGCGGAGGCAGGCGAATCGGGACGACACTCAGCCGGTAGAACAGGTCCTCCCGGAATTTTCCTTTTTTGACGGCGTCCGCCAGGTCCTCATTGGTTGCGGCCAGAATCCGGACATCAACCTTAATGGGCTTGGAGCTTCCGATCCGATTGACCTCCCTTTCCTGGATGGCCCGGAGGAGCTTGGCCTGGATGTTTAGCCCGATATTGCTGATCTCGTCGAAGAAGATCGTCCCGCCCTCGGCCACTTCGAACCGGCCGTGCTTGGTCTCGTGGGCGCCGGTGAAAGATCCTTTAACGTGACCGAAGAGTTCGCTCTCGAAAAGGGTCTCCACGAGGGCGCCGCAGTCGACGACGACGAAGGGCGCGTTCCGCCGCAGGCTGTGGCGGTGGATCTCCCGGGCGATGAGCTCCTTACCGGTGCCGCTTTCTCCGGCGATAAGGATGGTGCTCTCAGTCGGGCTGACCCGCCGGACGACGTCCAGGACTTGGGCGATCGCCCGGCTCTTTCCGACGACCAGCTCGAACTCGGTCTTGGCTTCGAGCTCCCGGCGGAGGGAGATGTTTTCGAAGAGAAGCCGGCGGGTTTCCAACGCCTTCCGGGTGATGACCCGGACCTCCTCCGGAGTGAACGGCTTGGTCATGTAATCGAAAGCGCCGCGCTTCATCGCCTCCACGGCGGATTCGATCGAGGCGTAGCCGGTGATGATGATGACAGGCATTTCCGGGTCGGCTTCCTTGATCCGGCTGAGCACGTCCAGCCCGGATGTCCCCGGAAGCTTGATGTCGACGAAGACGACTTGGAAGGCCTCGGAGCCGAACAGGTTCAGCCCTTCCTGGCCGGAGCCTGTGCTCCTGACCCGGTAGCCCTCCTTGCGCAAGACCAGGCCCATGGAATCGCGGATGGACTCCTCGTCGTCGATGACCAGGATGCGGGCGGGGTCAGTCACCGGACACATCTCTTCTAACCGGCAATATGACCGTGAAGGTGGTTCCCTTCCCGATTTCGCTCCGGACCTCGATCGAGCCCTGATGCTTCTGGACGATGCCGTAGCTGATGGCCAGTCCTAGTCCCGTTCCCTTCCCGACTTGCTTGGTGGTGAAGAACGGCTCGAAAAGCCGCATCATATCCTCTGGTTTGATGCCGTGGCCGGTGTCGGTGAACTCGACCTTAATGCGGTCGTTCTGCTTGTCCAGGGACGTTCTGATCGTCAGAATGCCGTTTCCCGCAATGGCTTCGGCGGCGTTGGCGATGATGTTCGTGAAGACCTGCTGGAGCTGGGAGCTGTCGGCCACGATGCGCGGAAGCTCTGAGAGTTCCTTCCTTACCTCAATGTTATGGAAGAGGACCTGGGGCTCGAAGATGGCCAGGGCCCGGAGGACGGCGTCGTTGATGTCCGTCAGCATCATCTCCGGCTCTTTGGGCCGGGAGAACTCGAGCAGTCCCTTGACGATGTCTTTGCAGCGAGTCGTCTCCTTGACAATCTTTTTAAGGTTCTCGTATTGGGCGGAGTCCCTATCGGCGTCCTCAAGAAGAAGATGCGTGTAGATGAGCACTCCGCCCAGGGGATTGTTGATCTCGTGGGCGATTCCCGCGGCCAACTTCCCGAGGGAGGCCAGTTTCTCCGACTGGACGAGACGGGCCTGCATCTCCACAAGCTCCTTGGTCCTCTCCTTAACTTTTTCCTCGAGGGTCGTCCCCCAGTCGACCAGTTCCCTGTTAGCGGCCTTGAGCTTCTCAGTCATCTGGTTGAATGCGGAGGCCAGTTCTCCGATCTCGTCCTGGGACTGGATCTCGACCTTGTGGTTCAGGTCCCCGTCAGCGATCTGATGGGTGGCGGCGACCATCACCTGCAGCGGCTTGATGATCCGGGTCGTCGAAAAGTAAAGGATGATCAGGAGAAAGAGAACGCACAGAGACGCCAGGAGGGTAAACGTAAGCATGACCCGATTGGCGGTGTCAATATAGGGCTTCTCCAACGTCCCCACGTAGAGGATGCCGATGATTTGGCCTCCGGCATTCCGGATCGGCTCATAAGCGGTAATGTACCAGTCTCTGACAACGAAGGCTCGGTCGTTCCAGGCCTTGCCTTCATCGAGCACGGCCGTTTTCACCTCGGCCGACAGGCGCGTCCCGATGGCTCGATCACCCCGCTCGTTGGTGACGTTGGTCGAAATCCGCAGGTCTCCCTGGAAGATTGTGGCCGTCCCCGTTTCCCGCCCTTTGTATTTCTCGCCCTTGAAAACCGTCTCTTTGACCCTGTCTACGATCTCGTAGTTCCGGTTGAGAAGGATGCCGCCGTAGAGAACACCCAGAATCCCTTGTTTCTCGTCGGTGAGGGGAGCGGCGGCCTTGAGCATAAGGCCGCTCGTTTCTCTATTCTCAGGCCTGGGGGCCGCCTTGGGCGTGGGGATGAATTCCATGTCGGCCTGCTTGGCCAGATCTTCCCCTTCCTTGAGCAGCTCGCTTTGGGGGATGATCTCGGGATAGGCGATGACCCCTTGCTGGAGGGCCTGGCGGACAAGCGCGTCCTGCGATTGGTCGTCGCCGGTAATCTTCGAGTTGCGGGTCCTGACGTAGACCCGTCCATTCTGATCGGTTAGGGTCAAGATATCGAGACCATACATGACCCTCACCCGGTCGAGACGGCGGAGGATAAGGTCCCGTTCGCCCTTGACAACCGACTCCTGGAGGCTCTCCCGGGCCGCCGTCAGGCTGACCAGGTCTTTGATGTCATTGAGCCTCTCGTTAAAGACTATCCAGGCCGAAGCCAGGTCATAGTTGACCTTCTTTTGCGCTTGACTGATGAGAGTGTTTTTGACGAGTCTTTGGCCGAGGTACAGCGAGATCAGGCCCCCGATGACGATGACTATCAAAAAGCTGAGGATAAGCTTCGTTCGGAGGGAGGGCTGAGAAAAATGCATTATGGTCCAGGATGAGAGTATCCGCAACGAATTATACTCGATTCGGAATGGCCGTTCAAGGCGAATTCTTGACAATAGCATTTGCGTTTTTGTATGATACAACGTCCTTGACGGCGTGGTGCTATTGAGAACAAATAGCCCGCTTGTTAATTATAACTATTGAGCGATGCCATTATACAAAGTCGTCAGACAGAACTGCCTTCACCGAACCATGACTTTCCGATGAGCAAAAACTGCGGGATGTTCTGGAAACCGAGGAAAATGGCCCCCTTTGGCAGAGTGGTGCAATCATGACAAACGTCAAGAGTGATCCCAATTTATTGAATGAGGTTCGGGAGTACGGCCATTTCGATGTCAACGCCTGTTATCAGTGCGGAAGCTGCACGGTTTCATGTTCCCTGGCCAAAGACTCCGCTTCTTTTCCACGCAGGACAATGCGATATGTTCTGCTGGGCTTGAAAGGCCTGCTGCGCGGCAGCCTGGAGCCGTGGTTGTGTTATTACTGTGGCGACTGTTCGACGGCCTGCCCCAGAGAGACAGAGCCCGGGGAAGCGATGATGACACTCCGGCGCTATCTGACGTCAAGATATGACTGGACTGGTCTCTCCAGGAAATTCTATCAGTCAAAAGCATGGGAATTGGGGGGGCTCTTCGCGGTGGGCGCGTTCATGGCCCTTCTGATACTGCTCTTTCACGGCCCTTTGGTGACAGAGCGGGTAGAGCTCAACACCTTTGCCCCTGTCCATCTGGTTCACTACTTCGACCTGGCGATGTTTGCCGTTCTGGCATTCTTCCTGTTCACCAACGCATTCCGGATGTACTGGTTCATCATGCACGAGGGGAGGGGCGCCGGGATATTGGATATCATCCGGGGTTTTAAAGAAGATGGGTTCGGGTATGTCCGGCGTGAGGGAGAGAAGGTTAGGATTCCTCTAATCGTCTTTTTGTCGCAGGTGTGGACGATCATCTGGAATTTTGCGTCGCAGAAGCTTTTTCTTGCGTGTTCGCGAAATACAGGCCGATGGCTTAAGCATTTCTTGCTCGTTTCGGGATATGTGCTTATGCTGCTCCTGGTCGTTGTTTTCCTGCTCTGGTTCCAGACGGACAATATTTACCCTCTTTACCATCCCCAAAGGTGGTTGGGGTATTACGCCACAGCTGTTCTCCTTTAC
Organism: Candidatus Aminicenantota bacterium; assembly: GCA_003524335.1. Lineage (GTDB taxonomy): Bacteria > Acidobacteriota > Aminicenantia > Aminicenantales > UBA8522 > UBA8522. The sequence continues at coordinate 30,522 of DQHV01000033.1, forward strand.
GGCGCTCTGGAGATTATCATTGGCCGCATCCGAAAGCGCGAACAGATCCACAGGTTTTCAGATTTCAGCGACTGGATGTTCCCGGTCCTGCTGTTGCTCACGGCAGTGACGGGGATCTTGGTCCATATTTTTAGGTATATGGGGCTACCGCTGGCCACATACTACATGTATTCGATTCATCTGGTCATCGCTGTGGCTATGCTCGTCGTTGAAGTGCCTTTCGGAAAATGGGCCCACCTTTTGTATCGTCCACTGGCGGTCTACTTTCAAGCGGTCCGAGAAAAGGCACTCGAGCAGAAGGTGCCTGAAGGGGCGGTTCTAGACCATGCCTGAAAACAAAATAGAAAACAAAAAAATCGGTGCCGCTCTGGTTGTTGGCGGCGGGATTGGCGGTATGCAGGCCGCCCTCGACTTGGCTGAATCGGGCATAAAAGTTTATCTGGTTGATAGCCAGCCCTCTATCGGCGGGGTTATGGCTCAACTCGATAAGACTTTCCCGACAAACGATTGCGCCATGTGCACGATGGCGCCGAGATTGGTTGAGGTCGGCAGACATAAAGATATCGAAGTGATTTCCCTGGCTGACGTGGAGCGCATTGAAGGAACGGCCGGTCATTTCAATGTCAAGATCAGGAAGAGACCGAGGTTTGTCAATGAAGAGAAGTGCACCGGATGTGGTATCTGCGCCGAGAATTGCCCGGTTCACAGGATTATCTATGTGGCTCCTGAAAAGGATAAAATAGAAATCTCGCTAAAAGATATGGAAATCATGAACAGGATCATAAAAGAATATAAGGATACGGAAGGGCCGCTGGTCCCGATCCTACAGAAAGCGAATGATACCTATAACTATTTGCCCGAGCCCGTTTTGAGATACGTCGCCGATAAGCTCAACATGCCTTTGAGCCTCGTCTGCAGGATTGCCACCTTTTACAATGCCTTTAGCTTGGAACCGAGAGGAAAGCATATCATCACCGTCTGCCTCGGAACAGCCTGTCATGTGAAGGGCGCTGGGAAAGTCGTTTCCGCCCTGGAAGGCGAGCTCGGGATAAAGAACGGGGAGACCACAAAAGACAAGCTTTACACCCTCGAGACGGTGCGCTGCATCGGGTGCTGCGGCTTAGCTCCGGTTTTGAAGGTGGGAGAAGACATTCATGGTCTTATGTCCAAAACAAAGGTGCCCGAATTGCTGGGGATGTATCCGCACGCCCAGTAAATGCCCGGGAATACGCTGATCAGGATCCACTGTGTGAACGCTTTTAGTGGAGAGAGACAATGCCAAAATTGAGTATCAAGGACTTGGATAAAATCAGCGAGAGAGTGAAGAAGACGACGCTTTTGCGGGAAGGAGCAGGAAGAGCCAAGATCACGGTTCATATGGGAACCTGTGGAATAGCGGCTGGAGCGAGAGGGATCATGAACACGTTGATGGATGAGTTTGAAAAGCAAGAAATCAAGGATGTGATCCTGACAAGCTCAGGATGCGCCGGATTGTGCAGCCGAGAACCCATGGCTACGGTGGAGTTGAAGGATGAAGCTCCGGTGAAATATGTCGATTTGACTCCGGAAAAGATGCGCAGAGTTTTGGCAGAGCACGTCAACGGAGGACGGGTCGTCAGTGAATACGCTTTGGCCAAAGGGAGCGAGAGGGTCTCTTGACTGTTTTTGGGTCAGTTATTCCAGAGAGGTCAAACAGGCCATGAACGAATACAGCTCGGATAAATACAGGCTGCATTTAATGCTCTGTGCGGGGACCGCTTGTGTTTCCAACAAGTCCTTTAAGATTAAGGTCGCACTGGACGAGGAATTAAAGAAGCAAGGATTGGACAGGGAAGTCATCGTCGTCATGACGGGCTGCAATGGGTTTTGCGCGGTCGGGCCGGTGATGACCGTTATGCCGGACGGGATATTCTATCACAGTGTGACGAATGAGATCATCCCCCATCTTGTGGAGGAGCATTTCTTGAAAGGCCGGCCCGTCAAACGGCTCATGTTCACTCCTCCTACCGAGAAAATCGCAATCCCAAAGATGATGGATATCGGCTTTTTTTCTCGGCAGACATTAATCGCTTTGAGAAATAGAGGTTTAATAGACCCCGAAATAATCGATGAATATATCGCCAGGGATGGTTATAGGGCCCTGGCCAAGGCTTTGACGGAGATGTCGCCGGAAGAGATCATTACGGAGGTTAAAAAGAGCGGTCTCCGAGGCCGAGGGGGCGCGGGATTTCCTACCGGATTGAAGTGGGAATTATGCCGAAATCAACCGGGAGATTCGAAATACATCATTTGTAATGCCGACGAAGGAGATCCTGGTGCCTACATGGACAGGAGCATTGTCGAAGCCGATCCACATTCCGTGATAGAAGGGATGTTGATCGGGGCCAGAGCCATAGGAGCGAGCAAAGGGTATGTCTATATCCGAGCGGAGTACCCGCTGGCCATGAAGAGGCTGGAGATCGCCCTGGATCAGGCCCGAGAATACGGGTTGATCGGTGAAAAAATATTCGATACGGATTTCAGTTTTGATATTTCTATCAAACAGGGAGCCGGAGCATTTGTCTGCGGCGAGGAGACTTCACTCATCGGTTCTATAGAGGGCCGTCCGCCTGAACCGAGACAGAGGCCGCCCTATCCTGTCGAATCAGGGCTGTGGGGAAAGCCGACCAATATTAATAATGTGGAAACCTGGGCCACGATTCCTGTGATTATCGATAGAGGAGCCGATTGGTTTAGCAGTATCGGCACCCAATTGAGCAAAGGGACCAAGGTCTTTTCTCTTGTCGGCAAGATCAACAATACGGGTCTGGTCGAAGTCCCCATGGGAATCACTCTAAGAGAGATCATCTATGATATAGGAGGCGGAATTCCGAAAGGGAAAAAATTCAAGGCCATCCAAACGGGTGGGCCTTCAGGAGGATGCATTCCCGCCAGTTTGATCAACCTGCCGGTGGATTATGAAAAATTGACCGAGGCCGGTTCGATCATGGGATCCGGTGGGTTGATTGTGATGGACGAAGACACCTGTGTCGTGGATGTGGCGAAATATTTTATTGATTTCACCAACGATGAATCCTGTGGAAAATGCGCCTCCTGCCGTGATGGGTCATCCGAGCTGCTGGAGATACTCAGAAGGATCAGCCGGGGAGACGGCAAAGAAGGGGACCTTCAGGCTCTCGAAGAGCTGGCCAATGCGATCAAGGATGCCTCCATGTGTGGGTTGGGACAGACGCTGCCGAACCCGGTCCTGAGCACCCTGAAATATTTTGAGGACGAGTATATCGAACATATTAAGTATAAAAGATGTTCGGCTTTGGTGTGCAAAGGAATCATCTCGTCCGCCTGTCAGCATATCTGCCCGATTTCCCAGGATGTGCCGAATTATGTCGGGCTCATTGCCCAGGGAAAATTTGAAGAGGCCATCAAGGTGGTCAGGAAAGAGAACCCCCTCCCGCTGATCTGCGGACGTGTCTGCAACACCCCCTGTGAAAAGAAGTGCGTGGCGGGGGAATGGGATGATCCCATAGCCATAAGGCTGCTGAAACGTTTCCTGGCCGATTACGAGATGAGGCACGGTGTTGTCGTCGAAGAGAAACCAAAGAGCGATAAGAAGGAGAAAGTCGCCATCGTTGGCTCCGGTCCGGCAGGACTGACGTGTGCCCATTCTCTGGCTCTCGAAGGGTATAAAGTGACGGTGTTGGAAAGCCAGGAGATACCCGGCGGCATGCTGTCCCTGTGCATCCCGGATTTCAGGCTGCCCAAGGAGGTCCTGAAGTACGAAATAGACAGGATAAAGGGACTCGGTGTTGAGATCAAAACGAATACGACTGTCGGGAAAGATATTTCCCTGAATAAACTGAAGGACGAGTATAACGCCGTCTTCATCGCCATCGGTGCCTATAAGGGCCTCAAGATGAAAATTCCCGGCGAAAATACGGAAGGGGTTATCGACGCGATCGAATTCCTGATGGATATCAATCTCGGGCGCCAGGTGGAGATCGGTGACCTGGTTATCGTTGTCGGAGGCGGGAATTCAGCGATAGACGCGGCCCGGGTAGCCAGACGTTTAGGGAAGGATACGAAGATCCTCTATAGAAGGACGAGAGCCGAGATGCCTGCTATCAAGAGTGAAATTGAAGAAGCTCTGAACGAGGGCGTTGATATTCAATTCCTGGCCGCTCCGATCAACGTCATTTCGAGCAACGGCAGGCTGGAAGCGGTTGAGTGTATCCGGATGGAATTGGGAGAAATGGATCAGAGCGGCAGAAGACGGCCTGTCCCTGCAGAAGGCTCGGAGTTTAAAGTCGGAGTGGACACCTTGATTCTGGCCATAAGTCAGGAGCCCGATATCTCATCGTTGGATGGGAATCAATTGAATATCTCAAAGTGGAATACTCTTGTGGTTGATCCGGAAACTCTCTCGACGAATATCAAGGGGATATTTGCGGGGGGTGATGTGGTGACCGGTCCGAATACGGTCACCGAAGCTATGGCGCATGGTAAAACCGCCGCCGAGATGATCGATAAATACATCAAGGGTGAAAAGCTGGAGAGAAAATACGAAGTCACTCGTCCGGCATTGTATGTTCAGGCCGTTAAGCTCACGGAAGAGGAAACCAAGAGCCTCAAGAGACCCAAGGCCCAGTTCATCCCCACTGACCGAAGACTGAAGGACTTTGCAGAGGTGGAATTGGGGTTCACCGAGGCCGATGCCATTCTTGAAGCCAAACGGTGTCTCCGCTGTGATCTAGAGGCCAAGGAAGAAAAATAGGTCGTTTGGATATGGAGGTCGGCGTGATCGAGCTGACAATAAACGGAAAAACGCATGAATTCGATGAGGGCAAAACGCTCTTGGAATGTCTTCAGGATGTTGGAATAAAGGTTCCCACTCTTTGCCACCATAAAGCCCTAGCCCCATACGGAGCCTGCCGACTGTGCCTGGTGGAAGTGACTCAAAGGGGCAGGACTACGGTTCAGACTTCCTGCACTTATCCGGCCAGCCATCGTTTAGAGGTTAAGACGGATTCAGAAAGAGTCAAACAATCGCGAAAAATAATGATGGAACTGCTCCTGGCAAGGTGTCCGGATTCCAAAGCCATCCAGGCCATCGCCGCAGAACATGGTATCAAAGAAACGCGATTTACGAAGCGAAACGAGGATTGTTTTTTGTGCGGCCTCTGCACCAGAATGTGCAACGAGAGAATGGGCATCGCCGCCATAGGTTTTGTCCATCGCGGTCCTCATCGAAAGGTCAGCCCGCCGTTTGATGCCAAATCGGATGTCTGCCAGACGTGCGGGGCCTGCGCTTTCATCTGCCCG
>DQHV01000227.1 GCA_003524335.1 Candidatus Aminicenantota bacterium
CTCCATTCACCGCCATTCTCGCCGGCCGCCCCGTCAGCGAATATGTCAAGCGGAGGTCAACTCGACGGGATTCTTTCCGCCAGAGAATCAAGCGGGCCGAACGTTTAGCGGATTGGAAGTATGTTTCTTTCACTTCAAACCCGTCCCAGACATTCATCCGTCCATCTTTGGGGCTGATATGTGTCTGGTCGGCTAGCCAAAGAAGGGTGGGAGGCAAATCAGCGGATCGTCTATCACCTGAGCAGCCCGCGAGCCAGAGAGCCGGCAGAACAGCCAGTATAAAAAGTGGATAAGGATTTCGCATTCTTCTGCTGCGGCGGAATGGGCATTTATTCACCAAATGACCTCCTCCCATCGTCATGAATGATAAAAAATAATGGGCGTGGACGTCAACTTGAGCACAAAATGGCGGAAAGAACGGCCTAGCCACCCGGACACGGCGGCCCGCCGGCGGCGTCTCCGCAGCCCAGGGCGATCGGCCAAAGGAACGGGGACAAGTAATAGATGAATTCAAGACTGTACGTGTAGCGCAGGACGGGAAGGGCCAGGACGGCGATGAGAATCCCGTAGCTGAGCGCCGACGACGTCAGCAGGAACAGGGTAAACGCGCCGGGATGCCGGAAACCCGTCCGGAAGAGGCGCGCCACGGAGAACGCCCAGGCCGCAAGAAGCGCGAGCGTCCACCCCGGGTTGCGGAACACAAGGGAGTGCACGGAGATCAAGGACTGGTGCAGCCGCTCGAAGACGCTAGCGAGCGGCTTGTCCCTCCGGTCGGGCGCCAAGGGGTCCTGAGAGCGCAGATGCCCGTCCCTGTCATAGAGCTCGGGCAGCATCGACCGCGCGAAACCGGAAGGGGTCAGGGTGGCGGAATATTCGCGCGTGTTGAAACGCCGGTTGAAGGATGAATTGGGGACCCCGAACGGGAAGATCGTGTTCAGCCGCAGAGCGGAGTCGAGGCAGTTGTTGTGCAGCTCGCCGTACAAGTCGGCCTGTCCCCGGAGATTGCTCCAGAACACCCTGTACAGGCTGGAAGCCGTGTACTTCAAGGCGAAAACAGGATGCTTGCGCAAGGCGTCCCTGGCCATGCGGCGCCACAGGGGACGCCATTTTAGGTAGAGATTGTACCGATCAGCGGGTTCCGCCGAGAGGAAGACCTGGTCGATTTGGATCCGGTTACGGTCATAATATCGCTTGAAGACCGATTGGATCGCCTTCAGGTCCCAGGACGTCTTCAAGATCAGGCGGTGCTTCGGCCGGAAGCTGGAGCGACAGCGGGCGATGGCCCGATTGGCCGCGGCGCCGTACGAGGCATCCGGCTCGAGGAACGTGGACGTCAGGGAGATCATCTCGTGCTCGGGAAACGTGGAGAGGGAAAAGGTACCGGCGGTCAGGGAGTTGTACGCCATCTGCGTCAGGAGGACGGCCGCGCAAGGAAGCGTGACCGCGATCACTCGCCCCCGGCCGAACCTGTTCCGGATCATGAAAACGACGATAAGGACCAGGAGGAGGACCAGGAACGATCCCGCGGGCCGGACCAGGATAGTCCCGGCCGCGGAAACGGACGCCGCTACGAAAAGGGCCTTTGTCCTCCGGGCCAGTCCCAGGATCAGGAGCCCCAGAGTTGTGACGACGGCGCTGACGAAAAGGCTGTCGGCCATGAACGCTGAATCCGACAGGATATGCCACGAGGTCGCGGCATGGGCCGCGAGGGCCACGGAGACCGCGAGCGGGACAAGGGGACGGCGGGGAAAAGCCCGGGCCATGGCCCAAATGAAAAAGAGCCTGGACACAACCGCGATCGTGTGCTGGGCCGCGGCGACGGCGGAACTCGTGGAAAAAAGCATATAGATGATCTTGAGAAAGACCGGATAACCGATCGTCCGGATCGACAGGTTCGGCCAGAAGCCCTTGCCGATCTGATCGGCGATCATAAAATAGCCGGAGCTATCCAGGCGTATGATGACGTTCCGATAATCCAGGAAGAATGGGAGCCGGGTGATCGTGAAAACGGCGACGAAGAGCGCCCCGGCGACGATAAGCGCCCAGTCAACGGTCTTCGGGTGAAGCCGCGGGTCCCTCCGGACAACGCCCTTTTCGGAGAGCGGGTTCCCTTTCATCCCGGCAATCTCCCCAGCGACATCAACTATGACAATGAGTATTCAGGCAGCACTTTGGCCTCATCCCGTCGCCAGGGATGATAAATCGCATTGTCGTCGGCTGTCAAGCTGATGTATGGAGCCAGTGCATCCCGACTGTGGACTTAGCGGCCCGATTATGCTAGGTCTTCCCTCGTGTCCGTTTTCCGTAAGTACTTTCTGCCGGGCTTCGTCTTCCAGGGTGTTCTGATCGCCGGGGGGTACGGCACGGGCCGCGAGCTGGTCGAGTACTTCATGAAATATGGAATCCGGGGCGGAATCGCGGGCATGTTCCTCATAACGACCGTCATGTGGGCGGTCATTCTGGCGGTCACCTTCGAGTTCGCGCGGGTCTTCAAAGCCTATGACTACCGCTCGCTCCTCATCCGCGTCCTCGGCCCCTTCTGGGTCGTTTTCGAGGCGTTCTATCTCGTCCTGATGGTCCTGGTGCTGGGGGTCGTCGGGTCGGCGGCCGGCGTTCTCCTCCGGCAGAACTTCGGGATTCCCTACATCTTTGGAGTGGGCGTCATGCTGGCGTCCATAGGGTTCTTAACGTTTAAGGGGTCGGGTCTGCTGGAGAAGCTTCTGTCCGGCTGGTCCATTTTCATCTACCTCGTCTACGGCCTCTTCCTGGCCGCGGCCATCTGGAAGTTCGGCCCGCTAATCCAAAGTCAGCTTTCCGCCGGCAAAATGCTCCCCGGCTGGGGTCTCGGGGGGTTCAAATACGCCCTCTACAACATGGGCGTGATCCCCTCGGTCCTTTTCTGCCTGAATCACATCGAAACCCGTCGCGAAGCCGTCGTCTCAGGGATCCTGGCCAGCCTGATCGGGATCCTGCCGGGCTTCCTGTTTTTCATCGCTGTCTTGGGTGATTATCCGGCCGTCATCAGCCAGGAGGCTCCGGCCTTTTTTGTGCTCCAGAAGCTCCACCTTCCGGCGCTCCTCGTGGCCTACCTGGTCATGCTCTTCGGGACCCTCATCCAAACCGGAACGGGTTTCATCCACGCCTTCAATCAACGGCTGCAAACCGCCCTCCAGGCGCGGGGGAGGAGATTGCTTACCTGGCACAGGCCGGTGGTGGCCTTGGCTCTGCTTCTCGTCAGCCTCGGAGTGGCCACCTTCGGCCTGATCAACCTTGTCGCCAAAGGCTACGGGAGTATCAGCTGGGGCATTTTTCTTTCTTACTTTGTCCCGTTGATGACCATCGGGGTTTTTAAGATCGTCCGCAAGACCGGGAGACGCTTCCCCTTTTGAAAGTCTTGGCAAATCATCCAAATTTGGCTATGATCGTTTTAATTCCCAGCGGACGACCTGTCCCTATCGACCGGAAAGGAGGCGATGATGCCAGCCGTTCTCAATCTTGATCAAATCAAAGAGGCCCTTAAGCAGATCGACCCTGTCGAAGTGATTATCAAGAGCATCGAAGAAGGGTTTGTGGCCTATTCCCAGGGGAAAGTCGTCGTTCCTCCCATAGGAGAGTTGGTGTTCGAGGAACCTCGGGGAGATACCCACATCAAGTATGGGTATATCCGGCACGACGATTATTATGTCATCAAGATCGCCTCCGGGTTCTATGATAATCCCAAGTTGGGGCTTCCCACGAGCTCCGGACTGATGCTTCTTTTCAGCCAGAAAACGGGTGAGCTGGTGGCGGTCCTGATCGATGACGGATATCTCACTCAGGTCCGCACGGCCGCGGCGGGCGCCGTCGTGGGGAAGTATTTCGCCCCTCAGAAGATCCGCCGGGTCGGGGTTTTCGGCGCCGGTGTGCAGGGCCGAATGCAGGTCGAATACCTGCGCTATGTGAGGGATTTTAAAGACGTGATCGTCTGGGGAGTCAATCAGGGAGAGCTGGACCGGTACAAAGCGGACATGACGCCAAAGGGTTTCCTGATCCAGACGACCTTCGACCCGGAGGAGATTGCCTCAACCTGTAATGTCATCATCACAGCGACCCCATCCTATACGCCGCTCCTCAAAGCCGCGCAGGTTCGGAAGGGCACTCATATAACGGCCATGGGCTCGGACACCGCCGAAAAACACGAGCTCGATCCCGCGATCCTGAAAAAAGCCGACAAGCTGGCCGTGGACAGCATCCCTCAATCCCTGCTGCGCGGCGAAGTCTTCAAGGCCCTGGAGGCCGGGACGATTAAGAAAGCAGACCTCGTCGAGCTGGGCACCGCCATCTCCGACCGGAAATTCCAGAGGCAGTCCGACGACGAGATCACCGTCGTCGATCTCACCGGCGTCGCCGTCCAGGACATTCAGATCAGCAAGGCCGTCTGGCGTGTCGTCGCGGGGCGGAAATAGAAGCGGAGGGCGTTCTTCCTAAAGTCTTGCCGATCCGCCTGGCGTCATCTAAAGAAAATCTCTGCTTGGGCATGGCTTCCTCCGGGTTTAGCCTATCATATTCGGGATGCAAGGTCGCCCTCCGATTGTCAAGAACCCGGAAAGGAAATTCCGTTTGTCAATCTTGATGGCCTGAATATAATATTGGGAAAAGGAGTGCGCCATGAACGTGCACTGGCTTGACCTGACCATATTTATCGCCTTCTTTGCCCTTGTCGTCGGCGTGAGCATGTACAAGAGCCGGCGGGAGAAAACGGGGGAGGATTTCTTTCTGGCCGGCCGCTCGCTCCTCTGGCCGCTGATCGGGTTTTCGCTCATCGCCGCCAACATCTCGACCGAGCACTTTGTCGGGATGTCCGGGCAGGGAGCGGGAATCGCCGGCTTCGCCATAGCCAGCTACGAGTGGATGGCGGCTATCACTCTGGTCATCGTGGCCCTGCTCTTCCTTCCCAAGTTCCTGCGCAGCGGGATCTACACCATCCCCGAATATCTCGAGTACCGCTACCATCCGGCGGCCCGCGGCATCATGGCCTTTTACCTGGTCATCATCTACATCGCGGTCAG
>DQHV01000048.1:0-5353 GCA_003524335.1 Candidatus Aminicenantota bacterium
CTCCCGCCTACAAGACCTTCACCCTTAGGAACCTCGGACAGGTGGCCCTGAATATCATCGACATCGGCCCCGAAGAGAAGGAGGGAACAGACTGGGAGATGTTCTCAGTCAGCCAAGCGCCTGCGACGCCCGTCCTGCCCAGCCAATCGACCGAGTTCACGATCCGGTTCGAGCCCACCTCGACAGGCAACAAGACAGCCGGACTCTTGATCGCCAGCAACGACCCCGATGAGAATCCCTATGTGATCAACCTACGCGGGTTCTGCGAGCCGGAGATGCACATCGGGGAATGCGGGAACGGCGGGACGTACGATTTCGGGACGGAGAACGTCGGCGAATCCCAGTCCTATATGTTCAATCTCTATAATTATGGCACGGCAAACCTGGTTCTCTACGAGTGTTGGCCGATCGAAATCGAAGAACCAGGCGGCGAACAGAATTTCTATCTCGAGGATTATTCGGGCGGAAACGAGATCCAAGCTTCGGGCCACAACACTTTTACGGTTCGCTTCGCTCCCATGAGCGAGGGATTCAAGACGGCCACTGTAACGATTTGGAACAACGACCTCGATGAGAATCCCTATACGATCTTCTTGACCGGCACGGGTCTTTGGGGGACCGAGAAGATCATCGAGGACGAATCCGAGCTTACCCTCCTCTCGCCGAACGGGGGCGAGGCGCTCGAGGCCGGCTCCTTCCGGGAGATCCGCTGGACAGGCGGCGAGCGGGCCAAGGCCGTCAGGCTCGAGTACTCGACCGACAACGGCAGCTCCTATCGGACCATCATCGATTGGGCCGCCAACGTCGGGAGCTACCCCTGGCTCGTCCCCCAGGAGCTATCCGGCTCCTGCCTCGTCAGGATCAGCGACGCGGACGGCACGCCGACGCTTCCGGCCATATTCTCCTTCGAGTTCAACTTCAGGGTCTCTGCGGCCGAGGGGGAAGCCCCGGTTTCCTCTCACTTCGTCTTCAGCGCCGGCATTCCTGACCGGATGACTCAGAGCTTCCAGGTGGCCGAGGTCGCCTTCGCCCCGGACGGCGTCCGGGGCTCGGAGAACCTGCTCTTCAATTACGCCCTGGGCGAGGTCCAGGAGCTCGAGCGCTTCCTCGGGAACTGGCACCATGCCCGGATCACCTACGACATGACGAACTATACAGGATCGGTATGGATCGACAATCTGCCCATTCTGACTGGAGTGCCGCTCAAGGCCGACCTGGACGTCCACAGTGCTCCCGAGGTCTCCCTGAGCCGCGGTCCGGAGGTTCTTGTCGAGCTGTGGATCGACGACCTGGATGTCAGGTTCGCCGACCTGAGCCATATGGGGCAGAACCAAACGGGAGTTGTTTTCCGGCCGCTGTTCAGGGATAATTTCAACAGGTACGAGAGCGATCTCTTCCCCGGGGGTGGCTGGCTCCAGGGTTCGCAATGGATCCAAGGGGAAGCCAGGAACCTAGGGGAAACGCTCGAGGAAGGCGGCCGGATGCAGCAAAAGGACTCGGCCGAAGGGGCGGCCGTCGCGGTCGTCGACGACCGGGTTTTCGTCTCGAGTTCCGCGTCCTTCAAGCTCGAGGGACCCGAAGAGGAGCCGGGAACGGTCACGAAGCGCTTCTCCCTTCCGGACAGGGTTCCTTACTGTGTCAGCGGTGATACCTTCTCCATCGTTGATTCAGGCGAACAGGCTCAAGCGGAGGGGGCGAGCAGGGCCCTCTCAGGCAGGGAGAAGGACAGGGAGCAAANNTGAAACAGGACGCGGCCGGGGCGTCGACAGGCGCCTTCCAGGAAACACGAAATCAGAGACGCGTTCTATCAGGCGAGGTGCCGTGAAAGAGTCTGGAGAGGCCAAGATGCTCTCCGGGGCTTTACCGAACGGCACCTACTACCTCTATTCCTTCGACGGACGCCTCCTTGCGGAATACAGCGTCTTCGGCTATTGGGTACGGGATTACATCTACTTCGGCGGTCAGCTCGTGGCCGAGTACAGAGCGACCGATACGGTACCGAAGTACTATTACTATGCTGCGGATCAGATCAACTCGACCCGCATAGTGACCGATAGCACGGGAACGGTCGTCTATTCCGCGGCCCATGAGCCGTACGGGGGAATTCAGAAGACGTGGGCGAGTGGCTACGACCCGGAGCTCAAGTTCTCCGGCAAGCAGCGGGATGCAGAATCGGACCTCGACTATTTCGGGGCGAGGTACTACGATAGGGGGCAGTATAGGTTTGTTTCCGTTGATCCGTACATTAACCTTACCAATACGATGAACGATTTGCGGCGGCTAAACCTATATGCATATTGCGGCAACAATCCAATAGTTTTTGTTGACCCTGATGGATTAAGCTACCTGGAGTACTATCATCTTCTGGGCGAACTTCACCTTTATTCCGGAGAGGGCAATCTGATTGCAGTATTCCCTGCCGCAAATAATTGCAGTTCCAATCCTTTCCCTCAAGGAACTTGGGCGTTCGAACGCCATAGCGATAATTGGATTACGTATTGGCCTGGCATTGACTGTATGGGAAATTTTATCTTTGCCGTTGAAGGCCATGTAGGAATGGGTGTTCATGCCCATGAGGAACAGTTACCTCCCGGGTGGGATTATAAGCGTCCGACAGGCGGCTGCATAAGCACAACGCATGATGCCATGGTAAGTATTACGTCAGTGCACGAAACAGATCCGCTTACGCGTATCTTTATAGAGAGGTTGGACCCGATTGTACCGGGTTTCATGACGATCGGCCTACCGTTCACATTTACGGTAGTCGTAACAACGCCTCTGCCGGCATCAGGCAGAGTCTTTAGTCTAGTGCCGCCGGCTCGCTTCTAGAAGAGGCTGGACCCTAGTGTGTAGCTTTATATTGTTCGAAAATATCAAGTAAGGGAGAGCGAATGGATTCTACTAAAACGATCCAAACTTTCTTTTTAGTTGGCTATTTTCTTTTGGGGATTATCGTCCATTCGTTGACAGCGAGGTGCATCGTTCTTTCTAGTGCACCTTCAGTAATTACTCATGAGGAATGCCCTATGCCAAGCCTCGAAAAAGAGATAAGCAAAGCACTGGATAAATATAAAATAAATCCAGAGAATAAAGCCCAAATCCGTCGTCTCATCGTGCTACTTTCAAAAACTATCCCTACATACGATTGCCGTAGAAATTATGACAAAAAACCAATTCCAGCTTGGTGGTTGGCAGATGATGATAGCATTGCCAACTGGTTTGCTTTTTTGCTCGACAGAGTGAAAAGAGATGATGAATTAGCCCTAAAGCTACTTGTGCAGTTCTATGCGACATCAGACGGGTATTTTAAAGAAGGCTTGTCTTATCGGTTAATAGAGATCTTTCTGAGCCAACCAGCCCTGGTACTCGAATGTTGGACATATATGCGAGTGTATCGTGAAAAGATTACTGAATTTACAGTATTCCTCAGGCCTGAAGATGGTGCCCGGATGGTCACCGTCTATCATGATCTAGGCGCGAAAAACAAGGATTTTAAGCAGCAATGTGATGAAATAATTGAGATTGTGAAAAAGGGCCAATTTCGGTAGAAACGCCCTGCATAGCTTGGCGCCTCCTACGAGCCGAAATAGGTGTTCGTGGGAGCGTCTTTGACAAGGATATTCCTCTGAGCGCTACCTTCTACAACAACGAGACACCGAACACGGTTTCTCTGATGAGGGACTCGACGCCACTCTACAACGCAACCTAGGGCTATGACGGCGCCGGGAACATCACCTCGATCTCGAGCACAACACCCGCGGTCGTGTCAACTGACGTTCGCAACTTCGGGGCCATCATAAGTCTCTTCAGTTAGCCGCTTGAGCTGTCAGCTCATGGAGCCTGTACAAGGGTGGGCCCGGCGCGCGAGTGCGGACCATTATGGATAAGAGGCTTGGAAGCTTCTCTTAAGTACGAGGACACGTACCCGAGGTACATGTCCCCGCTCCCGATTTGAATTCCCGCCGGAATCCGTGTATATTTTGCCGTCTATCATAAACACCAGGAGATGACCGATGGCTAAGAAGTACGTGTATTTCTTCGGGGCCGGGGCCGCCGAAGGCAATATGAGGATGAAGGACATCCTCGGCGGCAAGGGTGCCAACCTGGCCGAGATGGCCGGGATCGGCCTGCCCGTCCCCCCGGGGTTCACCGTCTCGACCGAGGTCTGCGCCCTTTATTATAAGAACAGGAAGAAGATCCCCGAGACCGTCCGGCTCGAGGTCGAAAAGAACCTGAAGAAGCTCGAAAAGGCCGCCGGACAGTCGTTCGGCGATCCCCAGAGCCCGCTCCTCGTCTCCGTCCGGTCGGGCGCCCGGGCCTCGATGCCGGGCATGATGGACACCATCCTCAACCTCGGGCTCAACGACAAGACGGCCGCCGCCCTCGTCGCCAAGACGGGCAACGAGCGCTTCGTCTACGACTCCTACCGCCGCTTCGTCCAGATGTACGGCGACGTCGTCCTCGGGCTCAAGCCCGTCCACAAGGACGACATCGATCCCTTCGAAGCCATCATCGAGGAGAAGAAGCATGCCCGCGGCATCAAAAGCGATACCGGCCTCACGGCCGCCGACCTCAAGGACCTCGTCGCCCGCTTCAAGGCCGCCATCAAAGAGAAGACGGGCCATGATTTCCCCGACGACCCCCGCAGGCAGCTCTGGGGCGCGATCGGCGCCGTCTTCGGCTCGTGGATGAACGACCGGGCCATCGCCTACCGCAGGATGTACGGGATCCCCGAAGCCTGGGGCACGGCCGTCAACGTCCAGCTCATGGTCTTCGGCAACATGGGCGAGGACTCCGGCACCGGCGTCGCCTTCACCCGCGACGCGGCCACCGGCGAGAACATCTTCTACGGCGAGTACCTCATGAACGCCCAGGGCGAGGACGTCGTCGCCGGCACGCGGACGCCCCAGCCGATCGCCGAGCTCAAGAGAGACGACGCCAAGGCCCACGCGGAGCTCGAGAAGATCCGCCGCGTCCTCGAGAAGCACTACACGGATATGATGGACATCGAATTCACCATCCAGCAGGGCCGGCTCTATATGCTCCAGTGCCGGGTGGGGAAGCGGACGGCCTTCGCCGCCATCAAGATCGCCGTGGACATGGTCGGCGAAAAGCTCATCAGCGAGAAGGAGGCCCTCTCCCGCGTCGAGCCCGACCAGCTCAATCAGCTCCTCCGGCCGATCTTCGATCCGGCCGAGAAGCAGGCCGCCGTCAAGGCCGGGCGGCTGCTCGCCAAAGGCCTCAACGCCGGGCCCGGCGCGGCCACGGGCCGCATCGTCTTCAATTCCGTCGACGCCGAGGCCTGGGCGAAGCGGGGCGAGAAGGTCATCCTGACCCGCATCGAGACCTCGCC
>DQHV01000048.1:5549-5750 GCA_003524335.1 Candidatus Aminicenantota bacterium
TGCCGGACCGAGCACATGTTCTTCGGCGAGGGCAAGATCGGCCCGATGCGCGAGATGATCCTGGCCGACACCGTCGAGCAGAGGAAAGCCGCCCTGGCCAAGCTCCTGCCCCTCCAGCGCAAGGATTTCGCCGGCATCTTCGAGGTCATGGCCGGACGGCCCGTGACCATCCGGACGATCGACCCGCCGCTCCACGAGTTC
>DQHV01000048.1:5755-5915 GCA_003524335.1 Candidatus Aminicenantota bacterium
GCCCGGGCCATCTTCGAGGCCGCCGCGGCCACGAAAAAGAAGAAGATCTCGGTTTTGCCCGAGGTCATGATCCCGCTTGTCGGCCACGTCAAGGAGCTCCGCGACCAGGAGAGGGTCGTCCGGGCCACGGCCGAGGCGGTCATGAAGGAGCAGGGGATCA
>DQHV01000066.1 GCA_003524335.1 Candidatus Aminicenantota bacterium
CCTGATCGAGAGTGACGCGGAACCCGCCAACGACCGCTGAGATGCCGTTGAAGAGATGGGCTTGAAGGCAGCCGATAGCCCCAAGGAGCACAAAGCCCAGCAAACCGCCCAGGACGGCAAAGACGATCCCGCCCATCAGCGTCCCCTGCAGCGTGCCCAAGGAATCGGGCAGGAGCCTGGCCAGCCCGGAAAAAAAGTCCGAGGCTCCGGCAAAAGCCCCAAGCACGATCCCCAGGATGAGGCCGGTCCCGCCGCTGAAGAAGAAAAGGGAGGAGGCGCCTAGCCGGCGGAGGACGAAATTTTCCCGGGGAGTTTTGAAAAGGATTTCTTCGTCGAGCGGTGAGGCCTCGCCCTCCCGGTTGCAGGCCGCGGCCTTCTCCTTCAGGGGCTCGCCGCATCCCGCACAGGCCTCCGCGTCGCTCTCGTTTTCCAGCCCGCAGCCGAGACACTTCACTCGCCCGGAATCCTCAGACGGCGGGTCGGACACGACCCAATCCCGCCCGTCAAAGAAGTACCATTTCCCGCTCTGGGCGCCGATCATCCAGAAGCGCCCCAGGCTGTCCCGGAGCCGCAGCTTCTTGAGCTGGTCGATGAACTCCCGGCGGGAGATCGCCTTTTCCAGGAACTGTCTGCGCAGGGACTGGAAGGCTGTCTCAACTTCTCGGAACGACCTGCTCATTTCTCCCTCGCGAAGCCGCTCAGCGCCGACCGGGATGAACTTCTAATTGATTGAATATAAATAAAATAGAAGCATTTTTCGGCCGCCGCCGGACGTTTGACGAAATTTTGTGCAAAATGCCATATCCTCAATAGATCTCCAAACTTGCGCTTTAAGAACCGGGTGCTTTTCCACAGCTTTTCCACAGTTTCTGTGAAAAACTCCTGGGCCGTCCGACTGACCTGCTTTTCATCCCTCAAAGACCCCATTGGCGGAGGAGTTCTAACAGGCTGTAGCCTTTGATCGGAGCNNGACAGCCGTTCCCGGTCGTCGACCACGCGCGGATGCCTGAGGCCCAGGAGCACGATCACCAGAGTCCAGACGATCCAGCCGATCCAGAAAAAGATCCCCATTATGACAAAAACCACCAGAAGCAGGCGGGCCAGGCGTTTGGACTTCTCTCCCAGCAGGGCGAAAGAGACGTGGCCGCCGTCGAGCTGGCCGACCGGAAAAAGGTTGAAGGCCGTGACCAGGATTCCCACCCAGCCGGCGAAAGCAACGGGATGGAGAAAGAGGTCGCTCTGGGCGGGGGCCCCTCGGAACATCAGGCCGGCTATGAACTTCAGCAAGAGCGGTTCTCCGAAGACCATGGCGTCTTCCCGGGGGACGGCCGGGACCACCTTGGACAGAGACAGACCGTATATGAGGGCCGGAAGGGATAGCAAGAAACCCGTCAACGGGCCGGCGACGCCGATATCGAAGAGCTGCTTGCGCCGGGTGATCGGCGATTTGATCTTGATGAAAGCGCCCAGCGTGCCGATCAGCGTCGGCGCCGGAATGAAAAAAGGCAGGGTCGCCTCGATCCGGTAGAACCGGCAGGTAAAGTAATGGCCCATCTCGTGTCCCAAAAGGATGACGATCAGGACGGCCGCATAGACGAGGCTGAGGCCGATGATCCGGGGGTCGGTGAAAGCCTCCAGGCCGGGGACGAATTGGGTATCCTGGAGGATCTGGTCGGAAAAGATATAGCTGACACTCCAGGTCAACCCGACAAAGAAGGCGGAAAAGCAGGTGACGATAAAGAGAAGGATATTCAGCCAGGGCCGCGACGGAATGCTCAGGCTCCTCCCTTCAGCTTGTGGAACTTGGCCATCAATTCCTCGCGGGTCTCCTTATGGTCGGGGTCGGGTATGCAGCAGTCGACGGGGCAGACGGCGGCGCACTGGGAGGCATCGTGGTGTCCCACACATTCCGTGCATTTCGCCGGGTCGATGATGTAGATTTCATCGCCGGCCGTGATTGCTTGGTTCGGGCATTCGGGTTCGCAGGCTCCGCAGTTGATGCATTCTTCGGTGATCTTGTAGGCCATGCTATTCCTCCTGGATTGGGTCGGAAGACCCATTATATCGCTTTTTTTTTAATTTTCAACAGACCTCATTCTGAGGCTTCAATCTTCCGCGCCCTTTCCGCCGCGTCGTACCCATAGTACGACTGCGGGAATTGCTCCTGGATCTGCTTGTACACGGCCAGCGCCTCCGGCTTGCTCCCTTTGGCTTCGAGAGCTTCCGCCTTGTGGAAGAGCACCGCGTCGAGACAGTAATCTTTAGGCTTGGCTTCCTCGATCTTCGTGTACATGGCGATGGCCCGGTCGTAGTCCTTCTGCATGGCGTTGACTTGAGCGAGCAGGTCCTGGGACTGGAAATAGATAAAATCCTGGGGCGACGGCTTGATCTTCCCTAAAGACTCCTTGGCCTTTTCCAGGTCGCCTCTCTCTACCCAAAAGGTCGCTATCAGGACATGGCCCAGCCGGGCGTATTTCCCGCCGCCGGCGGCCTTCTCCAGCGCGGCCAGGTTCTCGGGCTTGGCGCTCAACGTGGACCGGAGCTCGAGCAGCTGACTGATGAGCCGGCTTTCCTTCCTGACCTGCTGCGCCCGGATGAAACGGACCCCGGAATAGAGAAGGACGATGAAAATGAGGACGGCGACGCCGATGAGGATCTCTTTAATCCGCGCCTGGAGAAATCTCCAGATCTTGTTCATCGTGCTGACGAATTCGTCTCCCTTGAGCTGCTTCTTGACGACTTTTTTCATCCATCGCTCCTCGCCTGGGCTGATTAGGCCTCTCTTTTTACCATAAACCCTCTAAAAAGCCAACAGGATCAGGGCTCTTTTTGGGTTCCCCTCTTTAGCAAAGAGGGGTCAGGNNAGTTTCTTGACGAGGGCGGCGACGTTCTTGGCGTAGCCCTCGCAGTTGGTCAGGGCCCGTTTATCCGGCCGGCCGATGGAGACGGGGCCGTAATGGTCGCCGCGGTAATCCCCGCGCACCACCATACCGTGGATGA
>DQHV01000140.1:0-7974 GCA_003524335.1 Candidatus Aminicenantota bacterium
CGTCGGCGACGACGATAGTCTGTGGCTTGGTCTCCGCGATGATCTCCGCCAGACGAATCACATCCTCCCGCGGAGCATTGGGAGCGGCTCCGGGAACAGGCCCGATTACGCCGACCTCGCTCCTTGTCAGAGAGGAAATGATCCTCTGGAGCGCCGGGGGATCCCATATTCCAAGGTTTGATACAACCAGGCTTCTTTTTCCAAGGAGGACGGCCGTCTCCCCGACCCTGTCCAGGCAGTCCAATCCGAAGACATAGCGGTCTCCCTTGAATTCCCGGATCATTCGCCCGGCCGATTCTTTCAGGTCACTCATCGTTCATCTCCTTGTTCTACCCCGTCTCCGACCTCGGGAGGGATTCCCCGGTTTCCAAAGGATTAGGCCGTTTTCCGGCCAAGGACCTTTCGGGCAGCGTCCTTGATGTCATCGACCGACATCCCGTACTTATCGAGAAGCTGGTCGTAGTCACCGGATTCGGCGAACTTGTCCGGAATCCCAACCCTTTCCAGGGGGGCGGGCCGCGTGGCTCCCAGCACCTCGGCAACGGCCGAACCCAATCCCCCGATGATATTGTGTTCCTCCACCGTCACCAGAGCACCCGTCTCTTCGGAAGCCATGCTGATCGCCCCGGCATCCACGGGTTTGAGGGATGACATCTGAAGGACCCGCGANNCGGCTTCGGCCGCCCGGAGAGTCCGCGCGACCAGGATTCCGGTGACAATCAGAGTCACGTCCCGCCCCTCCCGAATCCGGTTGGCCTTTCCGATCTCAAACCGGTGGCCCGCCTCGAAAACGGCCGGAACCTCGTTCCGGCAGAGTCTGAGATAAACCGGGCCATCGAAGGCCGCCGCAGCCCGCACGGCCAGCCGCGTCTCGAGGTCATCGGAAGGGACGATGACCGTCATGCCGGGCATGCCTCTCATAACGGCCAGGTCGAAAACCGACTGATGGCTGGCCCCGTCGTAGGAGTCGGATAAACCTCCGTAGGACCCGACGATCTTCACATTCNNCGAAAGAGAAGGTGTTGACGAAGGGGATCAGTCCGACCGAGGCCATCCCGGCCGCCGCATCCATCATGTTGGCTTCCTGGATGCCGAAATTGAAAAACCTGTCGGGAAATTCCCGGCCGAAATAGACGGTCTTGGTGGAATGGGAGACGTCGCTGTCCAGAACGACGATATTAGAGTTTTCTCTTCCTATCTCAACAAGCGTCCGTCCGTAGGTTTCACGCACGGTCATTCTCCCCTTTTTCGTCTTCCCCGCCCAGCTCGGAGAGGGCCCTCTCAAATTCCTCACGGGTGGGCGGCCGGCCATGCCAGAGGTGGCTGTTTTCCATGAAGGACACACCCTTACCCTTGATCGTGTCGGCGATNNAGAAGCCGTCGTTCTGGATGTGGTTCCGGTCGACGATGGCGGTGAGGTTGGATGTGCGGAATTTGGAGGCGGCCATTGCGGCCTCCCAGTTCTGTCCCTCATTGAGCTCTCCGTCGCCGAGCAGCACATAGACATGGAAATCCCTTTTTTTCAGCCGCGCTCCGAGGGCCATCCCCAGACCGAGGGACAACCCGTGACCCAGGGATCCCGTCGATATATCGATCCCCGGAACGGTTTTCATACAGGGATGGCCTTGAAGGATGCAACCCGTCTGTCTCAAATCGTCCAGAGCTTCGCGGGGGATAACCCCTCTGAGAACCAGGGCGGCGTAAATCGCCGGCGCGCAATGTCCCTTCGAGGGGACGAGCCGGTCTCGGTCGGGCCAGGCGGGATTCTCCGGATCGATCCGCATTTCGCTGAAATAGAGAGCGGTCACGATCTCCGCGGCGGAAAAGGAACCGCCCAGGTGACCGCTCTGGGCTTTGTAGACCATTTTGAGAACCATTTTCCGGATAGCGTTGGCGGTGCGCTCGAGCGAAGAGCTTTGGCCGGGCGTCGCTTCCCTGTTCAATTCCTGTCTCCTTTCAAGAGCGGGACACTCAAAGGGCCTTTTTGGGGAGGAGGGCCCGAAGGTATCCGGCGGCCCGGGCGGCGGCCGTGTCCGGGTCGGGATACGGAAGGATCTCCGCCGTCACATACCCCGAATATCCGATGGCCCTAAGCACGGCGATAATGTTCGGGAAATTCAGATGCCCCATCCCCGGAGCGAGCCGGTTGCTGTCCGCGAAATGCACATATCCGATGTGATCCCGGCAAGCCATTAGACTCCCCTCGATACTGGCATCCTCGATGTTCATGTGGAAGACATCGGGCATGATTTTGACGTCGGGACAGCCCAGCCGGTCGATCATCTCGACCGCTTCCTCCAGCCGGTTGATGAAATTGATTTCGTACCTGTTGACCGGCTCCAGAGCGATGACAACGCCCTTGGGTTGCGCATACTCCGCCACCTCTTTCAAGGCCTCCAAAAACCTCTCCTCGGCAACCCGGCGGGGCTGTCCNNCTGTCCCGCTTCCAGAGGTCCGCGGACCCGCCCGATGTTGACCATGGCCCGGAAGCGTCCGGCCACATCGATCAAGCCCTTGATCCGGGAGACGGCCCGGCCCCGGATTTCCCGGTCGGGGCTGGTGAAACAGAGGCCTCCCTCGGCAAAAACCTGCCCGGATGAGATCATCGGGATTTCAAGTCCGTGCTCTCCCAGCAAAGCCTCGATCCGACCGGCGTCGATCTGGTCAGGCTGGAGAAGGGCCAGCTCAACGCCGTCGTAGCCGAGCGCCCTGGCTTTTCCCAGGCTGATCTCCAGGTCATCCCTGAACACGACAAAGGCGGAAGGCAGCGCCTTTTTAGGAGCGACGGCGATTCCGATTTTCATTCCACCCTCCTCGGGTCCGGACTCAAAAGACCTCGGCTTGGATGCCGGTCAGAGCGCAGAACTTCATCAGCTCGGCCCGGAAATCCCCGGCGACGCCGTGGATGTGATTGCTGCCCAGGCGGGGGATGATAGTCCGAGCAGGGGTGGACAGCCGGGCGAAAAGATGAGGCCAAGCGGGACAGGTCTCGTTCAGCTTTTCCTCGGGAAACCGCTCCAGGCTCGCCTGGAATATCGTCATGTGAAAGCAGCCGGACCGGCGGAAGAGACGGGCGAAGGTCATCGGGCCCTCAGTGCCGATAAACCGGACGTGCCCCCCGGTGCCTCCATATTTAGGAATGACGGGCATGATCTTGACACCTCCGAGGTTCTCCTCCGGCTGGTCGGAGCGCCCCGCATACCAGGTCGACATGGCGCCGCAGTTGCAGAGGACCATGACGTCGTTGCTCGCATCATAGTGGCGAAGGTCGGTAAATATCACCGGCTTTCCTGAAAGGAGTTTCAGGATCTGCATGGTTATCGCCCCGTCGGCGTCCCCCTCGCAGGCGCACACGACCGGCTCCTTTTGCCCCTCCCAGTCGTAGGGATCGTTCAGGAAGGCCGCGCTGAGACACTGGGTGGAGTAATACTCGCTCATCTCGTAGTGGCACTTGACGGCGACGAAATCGAACTGTCT
This sequence comes from Candidatus Aminicenantota bacterium, assembly GCA_003524335.1. Classification (GTDB taxonomy): domain Bacteria; phylum Acidobacteriota; class Aminicenantia; order Aminicenantales; family UBA8522; genus UBA8522. The sequence continues at coordinate 3,478 of DQHV01000140.1, forward strand.
CTCCTCGATAATCTCTTTGGTCGCATAGTAGTGACGGATCTGGGTTTTCAGATTGGCCTGGGTGAGCTTCTGACCGTCGTAGGCGATCTCGCCGACGCGTTCCTCCAGCCACCGGAATGCCTTTTCCACCTTGTCAGCGGGGACCAGGGGCGCCCGGCGCAGGATCTCCGACTGGTCGAAATGATCTACGTCCAGCCCGAACACAGAGTAGTACAGGTCCGGATTGATCTCTCCGGTCACCATGCCGATGCTCCGGCCGCCGATCAGCCCCAACACGCTGCCCCTCAAACCGTTTACGGCATGAGCCGCCCGGCAGAAGCTCATCAGCTTTCCGGCCGTTTCCTTCTCCTCAAGAGAGCCATAGACCTTCTCGCAGGACAGGCCCGTTTGTTCCAGGCCGGCGGCGGCTCCGAGCAGGCCGCCCAGTCCGGGAAGGCCACCGAAGGCGGGGCTAAAGGCCAGGAACGGAGGCTGGGCCCAGGCCGCTGCGATCCGGGCCAGATTTGGAAAGGCAAACACAGGGATATTCATGATGGTCCCGTCCGTTCCCGCGGCGGCCACGGCCCTGGCTTGATCCCGAGCCTGGGCATGACGCCAGATGATCTCCGGAGCGACCACGACCTTGACCTCGCGCGTTTCTTCCAGCTTCTTCTGGATAAGCAGGCCGTTCTCGGCGATCCCGGGAGAAAGGTTCCGATGGACACGTTCCCTTCCGTCGGAAAATGACAGCAGTCCGATCTTTATCATGGCTCTCCTCACCGGGTATTTTGAAGCGTCAACTTCTTGAGGGCTATCCGGGGGATCATCACCATGATCAACCCGAAGGAAATCGGATGGAGCAGGCTGACGGTGATGAAAAGGTGGCCATAGGTCGCATAGTGACCGAGGATATAGCCGACCAGCAAGGCGAACAGCATAGCCCCGAAGGAACCGCTGGCCCCGATCAGCCCGGCCACCGAGCCGACGGCTCCCTGGGGAAAAAGATCGGCGGGCAGCGTCTGAATGATGACCGACCNNAATTGATGCCCGAGAAAGGCCAAGCTTATGAAAACGATGGCCAAGCCGGTGGGTGATGGAACCACGAAGGCGGCGAAGGGCATAAGGGACGCGCTGATCCCGAGGGCAATCTTCCGGGAAGCGTTGAGAGTAACTCCCCTCTTGATGAGATGGCTGGAAAACCAACCGCCGAAGAGGCTTCCGAGTCCCGCCGCCGCATAGGGGATCCAGGCATAGTATCCGATCTGTTTGATGTCAAAGCCGCGGGTGTCGTAAAGATATTTCGGCAGCCAGAACACGTAGAAGAACCAGACCGGATCGGTCAGGAATTTGACGATGATCAGACAGCGGATTTCTCTGTGGGAAAAAAGCCTGAGCCGATTCGCCTTGCGAGTCTCCTCGGCCAGGGTGCCGCGTCCCTCTTCCTCCCTGCTTTTTCGAATGAAAGCGGACTCCTCCGGCGTGATCCGGGGATGGGCCTGGGGAAGATGGTAGTTGAAGAGCCAGTAAGCCGCCCAGATCAGACCGAACGATCCGCTGATGATGAAAACCCACCGCCATCCCAGAGTGACCATGATCAGGGCCAGGAGCGGAGGGGCGGCGACGGAGCCAATGGCCGATCCCGTGTTGAACATGCCGAAGGCAGTGGATCTTTCCTTGGCTGGGAACCATTCCGAAACCGTCTTGGCCGAGGTCGGGAAGCTCCCCCCCTCCTCGCANNCAAAATCGCCAGCCCCCTGAAGCTGCTGACGAGCCCCTGGGCGGCGCAGGACAACGACCACCAGGTCATCATCAGAACATAACCGATCCGGGTCCCCAGCCAATCGGCGATCCTCCCTCCTCCGGCGTACATGATGGCGTAGGCCAGCAGAAACAGGCTGTTCAGGGCGGCGAACTGCCCCTCGCTGATCCCGAATTTATGCTGGAGCTCGGAGATCACGACAGGCAGCGTCATCCGGTCCAGGTAATTGATGGNNACCATGGCCACCCGCCAGCGAAGGTTGGCGGTTCCTTTAGCGGGGCTCAGGACTGGTTCACGGCTCACAATACACCCGTCTGCAGCGGCGACTTCCACAAGATGGGTTGATTATATTCAGGTCGAAAACGAGATGTCAAGGATTTTTCTCCGAACAACCGATTGTGCCAATCGTTTGCGCATAGCTTGAAAACATCAGAATTCTCGTCTATTCTCCAGCCGGATGAGAGGAGCGTGAACGATGAGAAAAAGGCCTGTTTTCGCTCTGCTGATGATCGCGGCCTGGACGATGAGGTCTTTCTGATCCTGAGCGGTTCGGCTGAAGTCATTCTCGGCGGAGAAGTCTCCGATAAAAAATCAACGGCCGACCACTCTCCGCTCTCGATCAGCGAACGAGATGAAATCTCGTCTGCCGACCGTCTAGAAACACCACTCCTTTTGGAGTGAAGACGATATCCTGTTCAATCCCCAACCTCAAGGGCCGGCCGCCCCATTCGGANNCATTCGGGGATGGGAAAATCGACGCTCATTTCGGCGGTGAAGGTGCTATTGGGAACGAGCCGGACCTCTCCTCGTCCGCCCGTATTTTCCTGTTCCTCTGGAAGCCCGATCAAGGGCCCGGGCTCATGCAAGTAATAACCGAGAGAATGGGAGTAAATGCGGGGGCCCGGGATTCCCTCCTTCCCGGCCCTGGCCAGGATGTTGTGGAGGAGCTCATTGCCGCTCAACCCCTCCTTGAACTCCCCGGCGAAAATATCCTGGAGCCTGTTGCCCTCGGCCAGGGCCTTTTGGAAGCTTCCCGGGACGTCGGTCTCTCCCCGGCGGAGGACGTAAGCCCACTCCTGGTGGTCGGAGTAGTAGCGGAGATAAATAATGCCTACATCACAATGGATGAGATCTCCCCTCCGGATGGTCCTGTCCTCGGGGCCGTATTTTTCCCGCTCCCCGGGATCCCTCCGGATGCTGAAGGAGGGGTGGAAGGCCTTCTTCAGTCCGAGGTCGATCGCCCTCTGCCAGTAATGGAAGACGAGGTCGTCAACCGTCGTGACGCCGGGGCTGATTTNNGTGGGAGATGCCAACGGCCTGCTCCATCAGGCCGATCTCTTCCTCGAGGAGCGTCTCCAGCCAGAGAGTGGCCAGCTTTTCCGCCGATTGAATTCTTCGCTCATAGCGGGGGCCGAGGGCCGCGATGAGTTTCCGTTTGTGCGACGCGGAGAGGCCGTCGGCCGCCCAGATCACCTCGGATTCGTTGATCCCGATCCGTTTGGGATCCCTCTCCGCGACGATCCGGGCCAGACATTCCCACTGTCCTTCTTTGCCGGGATCCCAGGAGTTCGCGTGAAACCCCCTCATGTTCATGAGCGAAACGTTCAACTTATCGACGCCTTTTTCCGGACCCCGGTCGAAGAAAACGACGATCTGAGTCCGCCGGTTCCAGGTGTCATAGGGAATCATCGTCTGGAGCACGGCGTCGGGTTGATCTTCGTTGGCCGCGATGATCCACATATCGAATCCGGTCTCACGCAGGACCCTCGGCAGAAGTGTATCCAGACGCTTTTGGGTGATGGCGTTGACCACCTCGACCCTTTCCCGAATCGGGCGGATTCGCGGTATCCCTTCGGCGCCCGCCGAGCTGCCTGACACGGTCAGCAGGATCATTGCCAGAAAATGGATATTTTTCATCGGGCCTCCAACGGGTATCGTTTTTTCGGATCAGTCTACTCTTTTTTGAGCGACTGGGCCAACTGCTTGATTCGGANNGTCCTGGTTGGGATCCAGCTCCAGCGACTTCTCCAAAGCGACCAGGGCCGACTCCCGCTCCCCGAGCTGGATGAAACACTCGCCCAGCAGATTGAGGAGATTGGCGTTGATACCGAAATCAGTCACTGCGGCGTTGAGGTATCGTATCGCCTGGTCGTACTCGCCCGCGGCCTAGTGGGCGCGTCCGAGGAGCACCGTCAGTTTATAACTGGCCTTGGCCTCGTCCTTGAAGGCGGCCAGCGTGGTCGAGACATCGGCATACCGACCCAATTCGAACTGAACCCGCGCCAGAGCGGCGGCATAATCCGGATGGGAGGGGTCGACTTTGTGCACTTTTTCAAGAATCGGCAAACCCCGTTCAGGATCTCCCTTGTTGAGGAGTTGTAGCCCGAGGATGTAGTCCACCCGGGCAAGACCTCCCTCGANNGTTTTTTCAAGGGGAAAGACTTCGAGGAAATTCAGGTGATTAGTGGCCTCCGCCAAGGACCGGAACACGCTCACCTGCTCGACATCGTCTTTGGCGACGGTGTAGCGAAGGCGTCCTCCGTTCGCCAAATCCTGAGGGAGAGACCAGATTTGAAAATAGACATGCAGGCGGTCTCCCCGGATGAAGGTTGGACGCGCCTGGCTGTAGAGCTGGAGCCTTTCGACCAAGAAAGGCTTTACGGCACCGGCCGGGTCTGCCGTCGCCTGAGCGTTGAAATCCAGAAGCAGGGGGGTCATGGTCAGGCCTTTGGTCTGCGAGGGGACGACGATCCTGGCCT
>DQHV01000140.1:7982-8837 GCA_003524335.1 Candidatus Aminicenantota bacterium
TCGAAGGAGGTGAATTCCTTGGAAACCGTGTTCTTGGCCAGACACGATAATCTGTACTCGTCCGGAACGACCGGAAAGACATCGGTAAAGGCGAAAGGCCTCTGACTCATTTTCTGGAACTGCTCGGGCGTGAAACCGAGGGGCACTCGCTTCTCGAACTGATAGACCGTCCGCCCCTCGGGATCGGTCAGTCCTCCGTTGAATTCCAGAGTAGTGTAAATGTTGTCTTGGTAGCTGCCCATGGAAATATTGCTGGGCTCCATGGAAAAATGGACGAAATCGGCCCCGTTCTTGTCCCGGATGATCTGGAGCTGGGCGTCGCTTTCGATCTAGTTCGCCGAATACTCGACTTCGACAATATCCTTGTCGTCGAAAAACACGCGGGCGTAGCGGTCCTCGACCTTTTTCCGGGCGGAGATATCGATGTTTTGCAGGAGCATCGCCGAAGCCATGGAGGGAAAGTTGACCACGGTCTCTCCGGGGATGAGCGACACGGCGGCCATGGCCAATTCGGGATCGACCAAGTCCAGCCTATCGAGGGCCAAAGCATAGCCTTCGATATAATCATCCGGCCTCGCCAATAGACTCCAGGGACCGTCAGATGCCGGATTATAGAGAAGGAAATCCCCGATCCTTCCCCTCTGATAGAAAAGAAGATGAAAAGCATGAGGCAGACCGTAACCTTCCAGTCCCTGGTAGTACCAGAGCTCGGCGGGAAAGTGGATGTCCAGAGAATTGAAATTCCGGAGGCTCTTCGGTTCCCCTAAAAGAATATAGATCTTCCCCCGGTCGGTTTTCCAACCCGGCTTTCCGGCGGCGCTGAAGCGCCGGTTGGCGTGCTGCAGACGCCGCATA
>DQHV01000111.1 GCA_003524335.1 Candidatus Aminicenantota bacterium
GGCTGCTGGGGGCAATTTATAAGCTGATGGTAGGTTGATTCCCCCTGTCCATGGACATCCAAATAAGCTTTTAGGATCCGCGAGAACCTCCCCTTTAGGTATGTAACGCTTTTTATTCGGTCCTCAGGGCCGTGATCGGATCGAGCAGTGAGGCCTTGTGGGCCGGATAAACTCCGAAGAAAAGCCCAATGGCGAGAGAGAAGGCGAAGGAAAGAACGATGGACGTCGGGGAAACACTCGTCTCCAACCCGGTCACCGCGCCCGTTGCCAGAGAGCCTGCAAGACCTGTGCCGATACCGACGATACCGCCTCCGACGCTCAGAGCCGAAGCCTCGAGCAGGAACTGTACCAGGATATCTTTCCGGCTCGCTCCCACGGCCCTGCGCAACCCGATCTCGTTCGTACGCTCCTTTATGGCCATGAGCATGATGGCCAGGATGCCGATCCCGCCGACAAGCAGAGATACACCTGCTATGCTGGCGATAAGCACGGTGAAAGTTTCGCTCGTCTCGCGCTGGGCTTCGATGAGGTCCGTCTGGTTCTGTATGGTGAAATCGTCGGCCTTGTCTTGCTTGTTCAGCCGATGCCGCTCCCTCAGGACCTCACGGACCTGCTGTTGGGCGAGGGACATTTTGTCCTTGCTTGTGGCCTCGATATTGACCGTGTTGATGTAGGCGATGTTGAAAAGACGCCTTAAGGCGGTGCTGATGGGGATCAAGATCTGGTCATCCTGATCTACCCCATTGAGGTCCGAGCCCTTAGCTTCCAGAACGCCGATGACTTCGAACGAGACCTTCCCGATGCGGATCGTCTCTCCGACCGGCTCAGACCGCTCGAAAAGATTCCTGACGACGGTCAGGCCGAGGACGGCCACGCGGCGGGAACCGGTGTTTTCCTCTTCGCCGAAAAACGAGCCGCGTTCGACCCTGAGTTTCCTGATTGTCAGGATGTCCGCGGTCGTTCCCGTGATGGTCGTATTCGTGGCGAGGTTCTCGTATTTGACCTGGAGCTTCCCGCCTTGAACGGGGGCCGCGGCCCGGACCGCCGGGCATTCCTCGATCAACGCCTCGGCATCCTCGAGCGTCAAGGTCGTCACGGTCCCCCTCACCTGTTGTCGTCCGGCCGTGCGCTGGACTTGCCCAACGCTAACAATGATGAGGTTCGTGCCCATGGCCTCGATCCGGCCCAAGACCTGTTTTTCCGCCCCTTTGCCGACGGAGACCATGATGATCACCGACGAAACTCCGATGACGATGCCGAGCAAGGCCAGGGCCGTCCTCATCTTGTGGGCGACGAGCTGTTTGCGGGAGATCTTGAGGCTACGGGCGATTTTCATCTTCGGCCCAATGAGCTGGCCACGAGGCGATTGGTCGCCTCCGTTTTCCTCTCGGCTTCTGGATCAGGATTTCAAAGCCTCGATAGGTTGAATGGAAGCAGCCCGTCTGGCCGGATGCATTCCGGCGATCAGCCCGACCAGGCTGGAAAAGACCGCCCCGAGGACCACGATCTGCCAAGACACGGCCATCGGCGTCTTCGTAACGGTCTCCAGAATTTTCGAGCCCGCAAGGCCGAGCGCGATGCCGATGATCCCTCCCGTCAATGTAACGGCGGTGGCCTCGAGAAGGAACTGGAGCGTTATGTTCTTGTTCCGGGCGCCGACAGCCTTCCTTAGTCCGATCTCCTTCCTTCGTTCGCTGACCGAGATCAGCATGAGGTTCGATACTACGACGCCGCCGGCGACGAGCGATATGCCCGCGACCAGAATGAGAAGAAGATTGAACGTCCCCGCCACCTTCTCGGCCGTTTCGGTCACCTCCTCCGGCGTGGTGATGGTGAAATCGTCGGGGATCCCGGGCGCTATTTTGTGACGTTCGCGGAGCAGGGCCTGGATACCACTCGCCGCTTTGTCCATATCCTTGGCTGTTTTGAGGCGCACTTTGATATTCGTGATGTAATCGATGTTGGCGACCCGCCGCAGCATGGTCGTCATAGGAATCATGACCCGGTTATCCATGTCGCCGCCCGTGGGGCTCGTGCCTTTGGCCACCAGGATACCTTTGATCTCGAATTGGACGTTCCCAATGCGGATCATTTCCCCGATGGGATTCGCCCCGCCGAATAGGTCTTTTTGGGTCGTGGGGCCGATCACACAGACCCGGGCGACATTTGCGACGTCCTCATCGCTGATAAAGTCCCCCTTGGCTGCTCCCCAGTCCCAGACCGTCGCGAACGACGGCATGGCGCCTAGGACCATCGTGGTCGTCGATTTGTCGGAGTATTTCACATCCATCTGAGGCCGATGGACCTGGGGGGAGATATCGGCGATCTGCTTGATCTCCCGTTTGAGCGCCTCCGCATCCTCGAGCTTCAGGGTGGCCGTCGGTTGTCCTCCGCTCGGGCGTCCCATTGTCTGGCCGGCGCCGGCCCTGATCATCAGACTGTCCAGCCCGAATTTCCTCACCCGCTCCATGACCCTTTGTCGGGCTCCCAGGCCGGCTGACACAACCATCGTCAGGGCAACAATGCCGATGATGACCCCGATCATCATCAGGAAGGTGCGGAGCTTGTTTCTGCCAAGGCTCTTAAAAGCGGATTTGACGATGCGGAGGGTTTTCATTCTTTGGCCTCCTTGCCGGGAAGCTTGCGCAATTCATCCCCGGCATTCTTGGGATTCTCATTGACCCTGTCTTCGACGACTCGTCCGTCCGAGATCCGTATGATGCGCCGGGCGTGTTCGGCGATGTCCGGCTCATGGGTGACGAGGACAATGGTTTTTCCTTGCCCATTGAGCATCTGGAAGAGGGAGATGACTTCGTAGCTTGAACGGCTGTCCAGATTCCCCGTCGGCTCGTCGGCGAAGATGATCTCCGGACCCGGCGCCATGGCGCGCGCGATCGCGACGCGNNCTCTGCTGTTCTCCCCCCGAGAGCTCGCCGGGATAGTGATTGATCCTATGCTTTAGGCCCACGGCTTCGAGGGCCATCCGGGCCAAGCGGCCGATGTTGGCCCTCTCGGAGTAGACAAGCGGAAGTTCCACGTTCTCCAGGGCCGTCGTCCTCGGAAGAAGATTGAATGACTGGAAGACGAACCCGATCAATTTATTGCGGACCTTGGCCAACTCATCGTCGGGCAGGCCGCTCNNCCTCCATCCCGTCCAAGAGCACGGCTCCGCTTGTCGGCCTGTCGAGACACCCGAGGATATTCATCACGGTGGATTTCCCCGAGCCGGATGCTCCCATGATGCCCACGAATTCGCCTTTCCGGATGTCCAGGGAGACATCCCGGACCGCCGCCACCTCGGAGGTTTTCCCCGGGTTGTAGATCTTGTGAATGCCTTGGGCTTGGACGATGAGATCGTTCATGGCCTCCTCCTTGTTACTCATATATGACGACCTTTTCCCCCTCGCTGATCCCGCCGATGATCTCGGTGTAGCCGTTGTCCTTCCAGCCAGTCTTGACCGTACGCCGTTCGGTCTTGTCACCGTCGAAAACCGTGACGTATCTCTCACCCTGTTCCCGGACTACGGCGGCCGTGGGCACCGCAAGGACATTTTCTCTTGCGGCCAGGAAGATCGTGACGTTGGCGGTCATCTCCGGTCTCAGGATCCTCCCCTGGAAGTCCGTGATCGCGAAGGTGACGATGTAATTGACGACGTTATCCTGTATCACGGCTTTGGGGTAGATGGCCGTGACCTTTCCTCTGAAATCCGTATCGGCGTAGGTGTCGACGGTAAACCCTGCCTCGAGCCCCTCATGGACCTTGCCGATGTCCGTTTCGTCAACGNNGATGTTGACAAACGTCGGCGCCGCGAAGCTCGCTGCGACTGTTTCCCCTTCCTGTGTCGCGATGGAAGCAATGACGCCGGAAATAGGGGCGCATATCTTCGCGTAGCCGAGTTGGACCCTGGCATATTCGACATTGGCCTCCGCCTGCTCAAGCTGAGCTTGGGCGACCTTGGAGGCATTCTCGGCCAGATCCACCTGCTGCTTGGAGGCGAAATTCTTTTTCAGCAGAGAGCGCTGTCGCTCCAGATTAAGCCTCGCATACTCGAGGTCGGCCTTTGCCTTTTCGACGGCCGCGACGTTCTGGCTGAGTTTGGCCTGCAGTTCGGCATCGTCCAGTTCGGCGATGACCTGGCCCTCTTCCACGAGATCGCCGATATGGGAGCGCAGCCGTCTGACCACGCCCGAAACACGGGATCCGACTCTGACCTCGGCCCCGACCATGGGCTTGATGATCCCCGTGGCCAGGACCGTGGAGCCGATATCGCGGCGGGTAACCACGGCCGTCGTATATTCGGGGCCTTTCTGTTTCCTTCCGCCGAAATAGCGGCTTGCCGCAAGCACGGCCAGAACGGCGAGCGCGATGACAATGACTATGAATAGATACTTCTTCTTCATCTCGCCTCTCCCTCATCCCTCGACCAGAGGTCGATGCCCAGGGCCCTGTTCAAGGCGGCCAGGGAGATCTTGAAATCGGCCAGAGCATCAATGAGACTCACTTCGGCCGCCACCATGTTGGTCTGGGCGTCGATCACTTCGATCATGGAACCCGCCCCCTCCCGGTATTCTTCTTCGGCGAGGCCGAGGTTTTCGCGGGCATTTTCCAGAAATATTTGTGTATTTTCGATCCGTTCTTTGGCTTCTTTCAACGCCAAAAAAGCGTTCCAGACGTCGAGACTTATCCCTTGCTCGAGCGAGGATTTCTGTTTATCCATAGCTTGGAAGGCGATCTTTTCCTGGGCAACCCGGGAGGCGAGAGAAAAGCCGGAAAAAACGGGATAGCTCAAGCTCAAACCGAACGACCAGCCCTTGTTCAACGAATAAAGGGCCGAGCCGCTAAAGCCGTAATTTGCATCGGCGGAAACCCAAGGAAGCAAGCTGCTCCGGGCCAGCCGGATGTTGGATCTCTGGGCCTGGAGTTGGGAATTCATTCCCAACAGCTCCGGACGGTGTTCATAGGCCAGTGCCAGCAGGGTGCTGAAGTCGGCCTGTTCTTCTTGTTTAAGGTCTTGAAGGTCATCGACGACTTCCAGGGGGGAATCGGCGGACTGGCCTAGGAGAACGTTGAGAGATCCTTGAAGCGATAACC
>DQHV01000179.1:0-15015 GCA_003524335.1 Candidatus Aminicenantota bacterium
AGGGAGGGATAAACTCCTTTCCCAGAAAATTGTAGGCGACGCCGGCGACGACGATCAGCAGGACGAAAGCGGTGATCAGCTTCTTTTTGTGCCGCAGGCTTCCAAGGAGAAGACCGCGGTAGGTTTTCGACAGAAACACGCAAACAGGATTGGGTTTATCTCGCAGGTGCTTCTCCGTCAGGAACACCGAGGCCAAGATCGGCTGGAGGGTGACGTTGAGGATCATAGCGGCAAACAGCGCAGCAGCCACGGCAAAGGCCGTCGGCCGGAACATGGCGCCTTCCATGCCCTGAAGGGTGAGGAGTGGCAAGAAGACGAGGATGATGATCAGGCTGGCTGAGAACAGATATTTCCCGACTTCCTTGGCCGCTACGGATATGAATTCCTGCCGACCGGGCAGCTCCTTATTTTCACCGAGGACCCGGAAGATATTTTCGACCATGATGATCGACCCGTTGGCCATCTTGCCGATACCGATGGCCAGACCGCCGATGGACATGACCGTCAGCTTGATGCCGAACAGGTCCATCAGGACAAGGGACATCAAAATCGACAGGGGAATGGTGAGCGAGGCGATCAGAGAACTCCTCAGGTTCCACATAAAAAACATCATGACCAAGACGATGAGGAGAGCCCCCTCAAGGATGGAGACTTCCACGTGATTGATGGACTTGATGATCAAAACGGACTGGTCATAGAAGGGTTTTACCTTGATTTGCGGCGGGAGGTCTTTCGCCACCCGGGCGATCGCCTGCTTGATGTTGCGGATGGCGCTCAGGGTGTCCCCCCCGTATTGTTTCTCAACGGTGACGTATACGGCTTCAGCGGCGTTGTGGCTGGCGGCGTCCCGGCGAAACCGACCCCCGACCCTGACCTCGGCCACATCCTTGACAAAAACAGGGACATTGTTGCGAGAAGTGATGACGGTCTTCTCGATATGCTCGAGCGTTTCGACTCTCCCCATACCCTTGATTAAAACCTCCTGGGCTCCATTGGTGATGATCCCGCCGGAGAAATTCCGGTTGCTATTCTCGATGGCCTCTTTGACATCGTCGATCGTGATGTCATAGTTCTTGAGCATTTCCGGCTTGAGATAGACTTGAAACTGTTTGACAAACCCACCTAGGTTAATGATGAAGGAAACTCCAGGTACACCCTGCAACTGATAGCGGATCGTCCAGTCGGCCGCCGAGCGGAGCTCAAGGGGATCAACCCCTTCGCCGGTCACCGCAAACTCGAAGACCTCCCCCATTCTCGAAGATACCGGTCCCAGGATCGGCTGGGTCGTGCCGATCGGCAGCCGACCGGTGATCAGTTCGAGCTTGCTCGAAACGATCTGCCGGGCCAGGTAGATATCCGTTCCCCAGTCGAACTCCACCGTGACGACGGAATCGCCGGTCGTCGACTCCGAGCGGACGCGGGTGACGTAGGGCGCGCCGGAAAGCAGGCTTTCCAGAGGCAGAGAGATCAGCCGTTCCACGTCCTCCGAGGCCATGCCCTGGTTTTCGGTGATGATCTTAACAAGAGGGGCATTGAGGTCGGGGTAGATGTCCTTGGGAATGCGGAAATAAACGATCACCCCCCAGAGACAGACGAGGACGATGAGCAGGACCGTCAGCAGCCTGTGCTTGAGAGAAAAATCGATCAGGCGGTCGATCATGATTTCCTCCAGGATCAATGGATGTGTGAGGAGCGCAGGACCTCTTCATAGTACTTGGACTTGAGCTGGTAGTTGCCTGCCGTTACGACTTCATCGCCCTCTGTGAGGCCTTCGAGAATCTGCCAGTAGCCGCCTTCCTTGATGCCCAGACTGACGGCCTGAAGCCGGTAGCCTTCGGCGGCGGAGATGAAGACGATCTTTCGGTCCCGGTCGTCGAGGACGGCGGCTTCGGGCAAAGCCAGCACCGCATCCGGATGATTGAGAAAGACGGTCATGTCGGAGAACATCCCCGGCTTGAGTTTGAATTCCCTGTTTCTAATTTCCGTCCGGACGGTAATGGTGCGGCTGCCCTCGTTTAGGATATCCCCGATGAAGCTGATCTTCCCGGGGAATACCTCTTCGGGATAGGCCGGAACGGAAACTTCGACATCCTGACCGATCTTGATCTTAGCGATATCCCTTTCGTAGATTTCGGCCTCGACCCAGAGCAAGGTCGGGTCCATGATGATGAGGACTTCGGTCGCTTGATCCACCATAGCTCCCCGCACGGCGTTGGAAGCGATGACTTTGCCCCCTATCGGGGCATACAGGCTTATAACAGGATGGACTTGGTGGCTTTTATTCATTTCTTCTACCTGATCCTCGGTGAACCCGAGCACGTGGAGCTTCTTCTCGGCGGCGTTCAGTCCGGCCTCGGCGATCTTGAATTCGGCCTCCGTGGTCAGCACGTTTTTCTGGGCACCGACACCTCGGTCAAAGAGGTTTTTCTCGCGTTCCAGGTTGCGCTTGGCCAGTTCGAAATCCGCCTGAGCCTTAAAGAAATCGGCTCGGGCCTTGCCCACCTCTTCGCTCTGCAGGGTCACAAGCTTCTGTCCCGATTCGACCCAATCGCCGATGTTGGCATGGATATCCGAAATCCGGGCCGGAAAGGCATAGCTGACGATGGCCTTTTTCGTCTGCGGCGCCAGGACTTTGCCCATGGCCCGCAGTTGGTTCCGCATCGGCCGGCGCCCGACTATAACAGTCTTGACGTCTATGGCCTTCCGTTCTTCCGGGCTGAGCTCGAGGAGGACGGAGTTCTTCAGGGCCCGGCCGAGTCCGAGTCCGGGCGGCTCTTTTTGCATCCCCCGCAAGTTACGTCCCCGGCCTTTCGAAGCGGGCTCCATTGATTGATCAGCAGCCTCTGGCCTGCCGGCAGCGACGGTCTCATCTTTTTTATCTCCATGGACCGAAGCCTTAGAGCATGCGACCTTCGATCCTGCAATCAGGACAACCAATATAGACGTCAAGATGAGTTTCTTAATCATGAGAATCAACCTCCAATTTTTGGCCGACGGATTTCTCCAAGGCGGCCAATGCCAGACTGAAATTATGAAGCGTGTCGGCGTAGGATTTCCTGGCTTCGATCAGGGTCCGCCGGGCCTCGACGAGCTCAAGGCCGCCGATCTCCCCCTCCTGGAAGCTGAAAAGAAACATGTTGTAGGCCTCCTCGGCCTGAGCGAGGATCTCCTTTTCGAAGAGTTCGATTTGGTTGCGGGCCATCAGGGCATTGGCATAAGCTTCTTCCACTTCCAGGCCAATGGCGTTGCTGAGGTGCTCTTTCTCCCTGCGCAGCGCCTCGAGGTTGGCTCGGGCTTCGGCAATCACTCCCTTCTGGGGCTGCCAGAAAAAGAGAGGGATGGGAAAGGAGAGTGTGAAATCCCAGCTGGTCGCCACGCCGGAAAGCCGGTGGCGTGAGAGACCCAGGCTGAAGTCGGGAAGGTAGCTCAATTGACCCAGGGTCTTGCGCAAATTTTCTTTTTCCAGGGAAAAACCAAGGCGCTTGACCTCGGGCCGAAAAGACAAGGCCTTCTGTTTCAGCTCGTCGAGGGATATACGGAGGCTGTCCCTCTGAAACTCGCCCGCGATTTCGAGCGGCTCGTATTTTTTGCGGGCCAGCAGGAAATTCAGGCGGGCCCTGCCCAGCCGGACTTCGTTGACGGCGGCCCGGACGGAATTCTCCGCCTTGGCCGTTTCGACGCGAGCCCTCAGCACTTCGACCCTGGCGACATCGCCGGCTTCGTGCTTGATCTCCGCCTTCTGGAGATAGTCGCGCGAGAGCTCCAAATCCTGCTCGGCATATTTCAGGATCTGCTGAGCGAGAAGAAGGCCGTAGAAGGCCTGCTTGACCTGATAGGTGATATCCAGTTTCAGGAGTTCGGTGTCCGCCTGGATTTCCAGCGATTCCTGGGTGGCGACTCGTCCTCTCAGGGATCTCTTGCCGGGAAAATCCAGGCTCTGGCTTAAGCCAAAATAGGATTCGTCCGACCTCTTGAAATCGAAAAGCCTCGGCTGCAAGTCGGAGTCGAAACCGAGATTGGGCTGTGCAAACGCCTTGGCCTGATGGATCCGGGCCAAAGATGCCTGGTAGAGCAGGTGTGAAGATTGAAGGAGGGGATTTTGCTCGAGGGCAAGGCCGATACACTGCTCCAGGGTGAAAGTCTCCCTAGCCGGCGGCGATTGAATCGGCCCATTCGGGAACAAGCAGAATATCCAGAGAACGGAAAAGACCAGGCTGATCATAGCTTTCATCACCTCCTCAATGGAGTTAGGGAAGGGACTCTAAAAGATAGAGTTTGGGCGAGGAAGGCGCTAGGCGGGCGGAGGAGAACGAGACACGAGGTCGAAGTAGACGGCCGGGCTTTCGGCGCGAGATTCCCAAACGGGCAGGATCTCGACGAGCAAGAGCCGGGGCAGAATGATGGTCAGGCCCAGGCCGACGGCCAGAGAGGTCGTTTGGAAATGACAGGCCGGACAGGAACCATCCGGGCGAAGGCCCTTTTCAGTATGAAAGAAATGGACAAACAAGGTGGCAAAAAGGAAGATGGCGAAAACGCCCAGGAAAAGAAAGCCACGTCTTCTTCGGCTCATCGTTAAACCAGATTTTAGACCAGGTCTCTTCGAAAAAGCAAGCAAAAGATCAAGAAAACGACCAAAAAATGGATTATCCATTTGCCGCGGAATCTTTTATAATCAAACCCGGAGGGAAATAGAAAATGTTAAAAGCGGAGAAGGCCATGAAAACAATCGGCCTCGTCGGCGGGATGAGCTGGGAGTCGACCCTCGAATACTACCGGGTCATCAACCAATACACGAAAGAACGGCTGGGCGGTTTTCACTCGGCCAAAGTCGTTCTCTACTCGGTGGACTTTGCCGAAGTGGAGTCTCAGCAACATGAGGGACGATGGGATGATCTGACCCGGCTGATGATCGACGCCGCTCAGAGAGTGGAACGGGCCGGAGCTGAGGTCCTCGTTATCTGTACCAATACCATGCACAAGATGGCCGACGATGTCCAAGGGAAGATCCGCATCCCCGTCCTCCACATCGTCGATGCCGCAGCCGAAGCGATTAAATCCCGCTCGATCAAAAAGGTGGGGCTGCTGGGGACCCGGTTCACCATGGAGCAGGATTTCTATAAGCAGAGGCTGATCCGGAACCATGGACTTGAGGTTATCATTCCCGAGGAGAAGGAAAGAGAGGCCATCCACCGCATCCTCTACAACGAACTCTGCCTGGGAGAGATCAAAGAGCAATCGAAGGGGACCTTCCGGGCGATCATCGCGGGCCTCAAGGCCCGGGGCGCCCAGGGCATCGTCCTGGGCTGCACCGAGATCCCAATATTAGTGAGTCAGGACGACTACAGAATCCCTCTCTTTGATACGACCACCCTGCATGCCCGGGCGGCCGTGGATTTTGCTTTAAACGGCTCTTGAAAAATCTGCGGATTGTCTTCAGAATAGGCTCTCCCGGAAAATCCAAATGGCCGGCCGCAAGATCAGGAGCGCACGTGGTTGAGTGAGTTTCTGGAATTCCGCAACGTTTCCAAGCGCTTCGGAGCCATCCAGGCCGTGGACGGCGTTTCCCTGGGCATAAAAAAAGGGGAATTCTTCTCACTCCTTGGGCCCAGCGGCTGCGGGAAGACGACCATGCTCCGGCTCGCCGCCGGGTTTGAGTATCCGGACACCGGCCAAGTCATCCTGGACGGCGCGGATATCACCGACCTTTCCCCCAACAAACGCAAAGTCAACACGATCTTTCAGAGCTATGCCCTTTTTCCCCATTTGAATGTCTGGGAGAACATCGCCTTCGGGCTCCGGGTCGCCAAGAGGTCCAAGCGGGACATCGAAACGGAAGTCGAGGCCATGCTGCGCCTGATCCGGATGGGCGACCAGGCCGGCAAGAAACCGGACCAGCTCTCCGGCGGTCAGAAGCAGCGCGTGGCCATCGCCCGGGCCCTGATCAACAAGCCTCAGGTCCTGCTCCTCGACGAACCCCTGGCCGCTCTCGACCTCAAGCTGCGGCAGCGCATGCTGATCGAGCTCGACATGATCCATGACCAGGTCGGGATCACATTCCTCTATGTCACCCACGACCAGGGAGAGGCCATGAGCCTCAGCGACCGCATCGCCGTGATGGATTCAGGCCGGATCGAGCAGGTCGGTTCCCCCGCCGAGATCTACGAGACTCCGCGGACGAGCTTTGTCGCCGCTTTTATCGGCGACACCAATTTTCTCGAAGGCGAAGTGACCGGCCTCGTCGAGAGCGAGTACTGCCAAGTCAAAATCGCGGACATCCCCGGCGTCATCTGCTTCAACGACAAGTCCATGAAACCGGGAAACCCCGTCTATCTGAGCATCCGCCCGGAGAAGATCCATATCTCACGCGACCGGCCGGAGGAATCCCGGCTGCGGAATATTGTACCGGCCGTCGTCGAAGACATGATCTACCTGGGCTCGACGACAAAGTATTGGGTGAGGACACATGGCCTGCGAGTCCAGGTCCTGCGCCAACACTTCCGCTTCTTCCTGGACGAAAAGCCGATCCGGTGGAATGACGACGTCTGGATCTGGTGGCACGGCGATGACGGGTTTATGCTCGACCGCTACCGCGCCGTCGATGAACATCTCGTCGCCCTTCCCCCGCGAAAAGTGGGCGAGCCGGAGGACAACAACGAAAAGCCCTGAGGGACCGGACCGATGAAGAGGGAGTCGCGCCAGAAAGTCCGGGAGTCCTTAGTTTCGTTTCCCTCGCTCTTCTGGCTCTCCTTGTTTTTCATCGTCCCTACGCTCTTCGTTTTTGCCATCGCCTTGAAGCCGGCCAACCCCTATGGAGGCATCGGTTCCGGTTGGACTTGGGACAACCTTCGCTCTCTTGTTAATCCGAACTATCTCGCCGTGGCCTGGCGGACGCTCTGGATCAGCGTCCTGTCCGCGGCCGTCTGCATCGTCCTGGCAACGCCAATCGGCTATTATCTGGCCCGGGTGACCGCCAGATGGAAGGGCTTCTTCCTCATGCTCATCATTGTCCCTTTCTGGACCAATTTCCTGATCCGGATTTTCGCCTGGAAGGTCCTCCTCCATCCGGAGGGGGCGATCAAGAAGGCCCTCGCTTTCTCCGGCCTCATCGGCCCCCAGACATCCCTTCTCTATAACGCCGGAGCGGTCGTCCTCGTCACCGTGTACACTTTCCTGCCGTTCACGATTTTGCCTATCTATGCCGCCGCGGAGAAGTTCGACTTCCAGCTTCTCGAGGCGGCCCGCGACCTCGGCGCCAAGCGCCTCCAGGCTTTCGCCAAGGTCTTCCTCCCCGGGATCCGCCGGGGGCTCATCACCGCCGTCTTATTCGTCTTCATCCCGGCTCTGGGTTCTTATGTCATCCCCGACATCGTGGGAGGGCCGAGCGGCGAGATGATCGGCAACAAGATCGCCCAGAGGGTTTTTGTGGACCGCAACCTGCCCCAGGCCAGCGCGCTGTCCATCGTCCTGATCCTCTCGGTCCTGGCTCCCCTGGTGACAGTCCTGGTCCTGCAGCGAAAGAGGGATAAGCCGGAGTCCCTGCTCTAGGTGAAGCGATGAGGCGCAGCCGTTTTCCGTTTATCGTGACCATGGCCGTGCTCTTCTTTTTTTATCTCCCCATCATCATCCTGATCGTTAATTCTTTCAACGCGTCCCGGTTCGAAAGCGGTTGGCAGGGGTTCTCCCTGATGTGGTATAAGCGCCTCTTCCACGAACCGGAGATATGGCGCGCGGCCAGGAACTCACTACTCATTGCGGCCGCCGCCACGGCCGTGTCCCTCGTCATCGGGACGACCGCGGCCATCGCCCTCCACCGCTTCGCCCGCAGCCGGCTGCAGCGTTTTCATTTCGGCCTCGTCTACACGCCGCTCGTCGTCCCGGAGATCCTGATGGGGATCAGCTTGCTCATGCTCTTCGTCACCGCGGGTGTCGAGCTGGGCCTGTTCACTATCTTCCTAGCCCACGTGACCTTCTGCATCAGCTTCGTGGCCATGACCGTGCTGGCCAGGCTCCAGGACTTTGATGAGTCCATCGTCGAAGCTGCCCAGGACCTGGGGGCCGGTTGGTGGGCGACGACCCGGCGGGTCCTCCTTCCCATGCTGCTGCCCGGCCTCATCGCCGGGGGATTGCTGGCGTTCACGCTGTCCATCGACGATTTCGTTATCACTTTTTTTGTCGCCGGCCCCGGCTCGACGACGCTGCCCATCCGGGTCTACAGCATGATCAAATACGGGTCGCCACCGCTGATCAATGCGCTCTCCACGATCCTGCTCGTTCTCACCTTCACGGCTGTCGCCGCAAGCCAGAGGCTATCCCGGTCGCGCCATTAGGGAGTCAGAATGAACAACCCGCGGAAATGGAAAGCGATGGCTTTTCGAACCGCCGTCATTTGTTTCGGCTTGGGTGCGGCCGGATTCCTCGCTCACTGCGGCACAAGCGCGCCCGTCCTGCACATCTACACCTGGGCCGATTACTTCAAGCCGGCGCTCGTCGCCCGGTTCGAAAAAGAAAACGGCTGCCGAGTGATCATCGACACATATGATTCCAACGAGACGATGTACGCCAAGATCAAAGCCGGGGCCAGCGGGTATGACCTTCTGACGCCGACGAGCTACATGGTCAGCCTGATGAATTCCCAGGGAATGGTCCGGAAACTCGACCACGGACTTCTTCCCAACCTGGTCCACGTCGATCCCGAATATCTGAAGCTGGCGATTGACAAAACCATGGACCATTCTGTGCCCTACATGATCGTCAACACGGTCATCGCCTACCTCGGAAGCAGGGTCAAGGACTTCGAGCCGTCCTGGGCCATGTTCGACCGGAGCGACCTGAAGGGCCGGATGACCATGCTCAACGACATGCGGGAAACGATCGGCGCCGGGCTCAAGTATCTGGGTTACAGCATCAATACAACGAACGAAGCGGAGCTCGCAGAGGCGAAGGAGGTCGTCGTTCTCTGGAAGAAGAACATCGCCAAGTACGAGAACGAACAATACAAGACCGGCGTCGCCTCGGGGGAATTCCTCCTCGTCCAGGGCTACAGCGGAGACATCCTCCAGGTGCAGCAGGAAAACCCGGATGTCCGGTTTGCCGTCCCCCGGGAGGGGACTTCGATTTCCGTCGACGACCTGGTGATCCCCGAGGGGGCCAGAGAGGCCGGTTTGGCCCACTCCTTCATCAACTTCCTGCATGATCCGGAGGTCGCGGCCGAGAACACGGCCTTCCTCAAGTACCTCTGCCCCAACAAGGACGCCTATGGGCTGTTGAGTGACGACCTGAGGAAAAACCCGGCTATTTTCATGGATGCCGAGGTCAGGGCCAAGAGTGAGATCATTGCCGACCTGGGGGAATCCCTCGCGCTCTATATCAGGATCTGGGACGAGATCAAGGCTGCGAAATAGACTATTTCCCCACCAGCTCTTCGACTTCCTTTTCGCCTTCCTTGAGTTCCTCTTTCTGTTCCCGATCCTTCCTCAACAGCAGGGTCTGGAATTCGCCCATGTGCGTCTTTTCTTCCTTGGCGATGTCCAGCAAGATCGTCTTGAGGTCGGGGCTCTGGGTCAGAGCGGCCATCTGCTCATAGAAGTTGATGGCGTCGAGCTCGGCGATCATCCCCGCCCGGAGGATCTCCCTGTCCACCTCTTCCTTCTTGACCTTGGCTAAGTCGATGGGCATTTGAGAAAGCATGTCTCGTTTCTCCTTTTATTAATTTTGGGCCGTTTTATATCACTGCCGTCCTACCCCCGCCTCGCCTTTCGGCCGGGGGGATGCTCATGTCATACTCTCGTTGAGAGGAGGCTTTCTCATTTATATCCTTACTCCCGGCCCCAATCAAGACCGGACCTGAGGTGGGGGTGCTTCTCAACGAAAGCGAGATAATATATACTAATAATATAGGATTAATAGGAAATAAGGAACGTCATGAACTCGACCCTTCGCTTAGCAGCGGCTGTTTTCGCTTTTCTGGCAGGCATTACCGGAGTCTTAGGCTCGGCGGCTCGCCCCTCNNACGGAGATAATGAAGAAGATCCAAAAAACAGATAAAGAGTGGAAAGACATCCTGTCCCCGGACGAGTACCGGGTGCTGCGTAAGGCCGGGACGGAGAGGCCGTTTTCGGGGAAATACGACGACNNGGCACCGGCTGGCCGAGCTTTACGGCCCCCATCGAGGAAAACCGCCTGGAGTTCCGGGAAGACCGTTCCCACGGGATGGTCCGGACGGAGGCCCGCTGCGCCGTCTGCGACTCCCATCTCGGCCACGTCTTCGAGGATGGTCCGGCACCGACCCGCCGGCATTTCTGTATCAACTCGATCGCCCTGGATTACAAACCGGCGGGCCGGGTTGAGGAGACGAAAAAAGAGGGGACGGAAACGGCCGTCTTTGCCGCCGGCTGCTTCTGGGGAGTAGAGGACAAGTTCCGGAAGATCAAGGGTGTCCTCTCCACCCGCGCCGGATACAGCGGCGGTCATACCAAGGACCCCACCTATCAAAAAGTTTGCTCGGACACGACCGGCCATGCCGAATCCGTAGAGCTCGTCTTCGACCCGAAAGTTGTAAGCTACGCAGAGCTCCTGGATGCCTTCTTCCGGTTCCATGACCCGACCCAGGTTAACCGGCAGGGACCGGATGTCGGGACGCAATACAGATCGGCGGTTTTCTATCAGGACGAAGCCCAAAAAGAAGCGGCGCTGAAGGCTATCGCAAAGCTTAACGCCTCGGGCCAGTACGACCGGCCCGTCGCCACACAGGTCCTCCCGGCCTCGGAGTTCTACCAGGCCGAGGAATACCACCAGAAGTATTACGAAAAGCTGGGCAAAAGGAAATAAGCGGCGGACCCCGGCCCCATCCGCTAAACCCTCGGGGTTGGCTGACCTCGGGATTCCCCTTGATGTCAAGGACGACGACGCTGTCGATCGGGTCGGGCGCCTGATTTCTCGTCCTGACCTATTTGCGGAGCGATGGACGTTTTTTCAGCCAGCGCTCGCGGAGCCGGAGGGAATCCAGCCCGAGCCGCATGCCTTTGGAATTCGGGTTCCGTCCGATTCCCTCCAGCCGGAGGGCATGCCTCCCGGCGGCCAGGGTGAGGCTCCCGACATAGATGTCGCCGACCGCAAGGCGCTCGGAGTAGAGATCGACGGACTTGAGCTCGTCCTTCCCGTCGAATTCGGCGACATTCTTTCCGTCCAGGAGAATCCGGTAGATGCCGTAATCATCGCCCCGCGTCAAGCGAAGGACCAGTCCCCGGTATTCCTTCTTCTCGACGTTGAACTCCACCTCAAGCGCGGGGTTTTGCCCGGAGGGCGAAAACAGCAGCTGCCCGCTCCCGGTCCAGTCATACCCCGGCTGGAGCTCGACTTTCCCGTCCGCCGCCTTGACGCCCTGGACGAGACGCTCGCCCTCGACGACGATATCCAGGTCGGGGAATCTCCTCTCCTCGAGGGGCGGAAAAGCCGTGAAACGCTTGGGCTGGCCGACCTGGTACCAGAAGGCGACCGTGGCCAGGTCGTCCTCCCGTTCGACGTGTCCATCCACCTTGCCGGTCTCGGTCTCATCGCCGCTGATCCAACCGGTGTGTTCGATAGTGAAACGGATCGACCGGCGGAAACGAATCGGGTCGAGGACGTGCCACCTGTAGAGCGTGTAGCGGACCCCGAGGTCATCGGCTCCGGCGCTCATATAGGTGCAGCCGAAGAAGGGATATAGGCAGGGCTCGAGCCCCCAGGCACAGAGGAAGTAATCCTCCGTGCCTGTCCCCTGGATCGTCGGCTTGGGGTCGCCGTCGATGTAAACGCGAACGTCTCCCTCGCCGAACCAGAGGGGGGAACGGGACCGCGCCGACATCACCGTTCCCACGTAGTGCCCCTGGCCCTCGGCATCCAGGACGAGATAGTCCCGGCCGAATTGCTCCGGGAACTCCTGCCTGTACTGCGCGCAAAAATATGCGGAATCGGCGGGCAGTTCTTCTTCCTCCAGGTAGTCGATATGGTAATAGAAGCTGCGGACGTTCTTATCGCCTTCGTTGGTCGCCGTGATCTTCGCCCTCTTGCGGAACGGCATCGGCCAGTAGCAGTTGTAGCCATCGCCGCCTTCGACCGCCACCGGATAGGACCGGATCTCGTTCCTCAGGCCGAACCCGGCGGCGAAAAAGTCTCCGAGCGGCGACTCGACGGCCGGCAGGTCTGCCCCGTCCCAATACATCCTCAGGACGATCTCGTCGGGGGCGGCCGAGCCTCCCTTTTCGAGCCAGTTGGGCCGGGCCTCGTTGAAGGTCAGCCAGATGTGTTGGATAAGGCCGGGTCCCTGGATATCCGCCATGAGGAGCGTCTCCCCGGGCTTGATATGGGTCACCCTGTCCAGGTTGCTCCGGAAATCCGGCTCGGACGAAGTCACGGCCGCCGAGCGTCCCTTCTTAACCCTGGCCAGGCCCTGGAGGACATCGCCCTGCTCCTGAGAAAAGGCGGGCCAGGCGACGGCGCCGATAAGCAGGAAAAGAAGGACCGAGCGCCGCAGTTTCATGATCGCCTCCTTCTTGAATGAACGTTGGCCAAAAGCAGAAACGGTGGGCCGATTATATCACAGCTCCTAGAGTGGCGTCTCCGGTTCGCAACTGTCAATATTGTCCTTCCACCCGTCTGAGTGATAGAATTAGGGAAGGCCAATGCGCATAATCCTGTTCACCGGAAAGGGAGGCGTCGGCAAGACGACTCTGGCCGCCTCCACGGCTTTGCTCTCTGCCCGCCAAGGATACAAAACTCTGGTCATCTCCACCGACGCCGCCCACAGCCTTTCGGATTCCTTCGAAGTCCCGCTCGGCAATACCCCTCAGAAGATCACCGCCAACCTCTTCGGGCAGGAGATCGACGCCCTTAAACAGATGGAGGCCAAATGGGGCGAGATCAAAACCTACCTGACAGCCCTTTTCGCCTCCCAGGGAGTCGATTCGATCGAGGCTGAAGAGCTGAGCGTCTTCCCGGGGATGGAGGAGCTCTTCAGCCTGATGGAGATCCGTCAGTACAACAGGACCGCCGATTACGAGGTCATCATCGTCGACTGCGCGCCGACGGGCGACACCCTCCGTCTCCTCAGCGCGCCTGAGATCACCAACTGGTACCTGAAGCACATCTTCCCCTTCCAGCGGAGGGCTGCCAAGGCTGTTCGGCCCGTGGCCAACCGCCTCCTCCCCTTTCCTTTTCCAGAGGACAGTGTCTTCGAGGCGATGAAGAAGCTGACCGGCCAGCTCGCCGAGATGAAGGAGATCCTCGAGGACGGTCAGACGACCTCCATCCGCCTCGTCATCAACCCGGAAAAGATGGTCATCAAAGAGGCCCAGCGGGCCTACACCTTCTTCAGCCTCTTCGGCTATGCCGTCGACCTGATCATCGTCAACCGGGTTATACCGGCAGCCGTCGAAGACCCCTATTTCCAGAAATGGAAGTCCATTCAAGAGAGCTACCTGCGCCTCATCGAGGAGAGCTTCTCGCCGGTCCCCATACTCGCGGCCGAGCTCGCCAATCAGGAGATCGTCGGAAGGGCGTCCCTCGAAAAAATGGGAGACAGCATCTATCGAGGAAAGGACCCCGCCCGCCTTTTCTTCGCGCAGAAGCCCCTCCGGATTGAGAAAGAGAACGGCTGTTTCGTCCTGTCCCTGCATCTGCCGTTCGTCGAAAAAAGCGACCTTGACCTCTTCCAAAAAGGAGAGGAGCTCTTCATTAAGGTGGGACCCTTGAAAAGGAACATCCTGCTGCCCCGGGTTCTTCTCAGTTACTCCATCCGGGGCGCGAAGTTCGTCGAGGAAAGGCTGAAAATCACCTTTCAACCCGACCGCAAGGAGGCGTGAGCATGGCGGCCGAAAAAATGCGGGAGATCAAGATCTGCATACCCGAAGAGCTGTTCACCCTCTTCCTTCCCCTCCAGGCTCAGGAACATCTGCTCAAGGCGAAGAAAGAGGTGCTCCTGGCCTTCCGCTCGCTCATCGATGCCCGGCTTGAAACCCTCGAAAAGAGGGTCGCCCGGAAGGCCGAACCGAAGCGGAAGATCAAGATCGAGTAGCAGATTCCTCTTGATTCCGGGCCGATCTTTAGGGCATTATTATACTCTACTTCTCTAGCAACCATGACCGAAACCGCCGCCGCAGCGACCCGCCACCCCAAGGCTAGGCTCCTGGGAATAATCCCCGAAAAATGGATCCACGGGTTTCTCAACAGCCTGTCCCTGTTGTCGGACCTTCTCGTCCGCCTCGACATCAGCCCCAACCTCATCACCTTTTTGGCTCTGCTGGCCGGCCTGGCCGCCGGCGCCCTTTTTGCCTTCAACCACCCCGGCTGGGCGGCCGTCCTGATCTTCATCTGCGGCGCTCTGGACGTCGTCGACGGGAAAGTCGCGGTCAAGGCCAAGAAACAGAGCCTTTACGGTGCCATCTTCGACTCGACGCTCGACCGCTATTCGGAATTCTTCATCTATTTCGGCCTGGCCTATTATTTTCGGGGCCGCTGGCCGATGTGGATCCCCTATTTCACCTTTTTGGGCTCGACCATGGTCAGCTACACCCGGGCCCGGGCCGAGGGTCTGGGCATCGAGTGCAAGGTCGGGTTCATGCAGCGNNGCCATCATCGGCGTCGGCAACTGCGCCTCATCGCTCGTCCAGGGGATCGAATACTACAGGAACGCCAAGGAAGGGGAATTCATTCCCGGCATCATGCACGTCAACCTGGGCGGCTATCATATCCGGGACGTCGAGTTCGTGGCCGCCTTCGACATCGACAAAAACAAAGTCGGCAAAGACCTGAGCGAGGCGGTCTTCACCTGGCCCAACAACACCACGAAATTCGCCGACGTCCCCNNAAGGTCGGGTTCATGCAGCGGGCCGAACGGATGATCCTTCTCGTCCTGGGCACCCTCATCGGGACAATCTTCAGGGTCTTCGACCCGGCGATGATCGTGGTCCTGACCGGTATCGCCGTCATCTCCAACATCACCGCCCTCGAAAGAACTCTCCTCGTGAGAAAGATCGAGAG
>DQHV01000179.1:15100-18019 GCA_003524335.1 Candidatus Aminicenantota bacterium
CGGGGCATGACCCACGACGGGCTGGGCAAATACCTCTCCCAGATCATCCAGAAAGCGCCCGGGGCCACGGCCGATATCGTCTCCATCCTCAAGGAGACGAAGACGGACGTCGTGGTGAGCTATCTGCCGGTCGGGAGCGAAGAGGCCACCAAGTGGTACGTCGAGCAGGTCCTGGATGCCGGGTGCGCCTTCATCAACTGCATCCCGGTTTTCATCGCCAGCGAGAAATACTGGCAGAAGCGGTTCGAGGCCCGGGGGCTGCCGATCATCGGCGACGACATCAAGTCCCAGGTCGGGGCCACGATCCTCCACCGCACCCTGGTCAACCTCTACCTCGACCGCGGCATGCCCATCGACCGGACCTACCAGCTGAACACAGGCGGGAACACCGACTTCCTCAACATGCTGGAGCGGGAGCGGCTGCAGTCTAAGAAGATCTCCAAGACCAACGCCGTTACCTCCCAGATCAGGGCTCGCGGCCAGAGCATAGACCCCGACAACATTCATGTCGGCCCGAGCGACTATGTTCCCTGGCAGAAGGATAACAAGCTCTGCTTCCTGCGCATCGAGAGCCGCCATTTCGGCAATGTCCCGACCTATCTGGACTGCCGCCTTTCGGTCGAGGATTCCCCCAACTCGGCGGGAGTCGTCATCGATGCCATCCGCTGCTGCAAGCTCGCCCTGAACAACGGGGTCCCGGGAGCGCTGTTCGCCCCCTCGTCCTACTTCATGAAATCGCCACCGAAGCAGTACACCGACACCGAAGCCCGGGACCTGACCGCGAAGTTCATCGCTCGATACGTCAAAAAAGAACCGAAGCGGAAGGCCAGGAAAAAGGCCGCTCCGAAAAAGAAATAACCCCTACTCTACCGTCACGCTTTTGGCCAGATTCCGCGGCTGGTCAACGTCCGCACCGCGTTTGGCGGCGATGTGGTAGGCAAATAGCTGGAGCGGAACGACGGTCAGAAAGGGACTCCAGAGGGGGGAACAGGCAGGGACCCGAATGACCTCGTCTGCATAGTTGACGATCTCCGTGTCATCCTCGAAGGCCAGGGCCAGGATATGGCCCGACCGCGCCTTGATCTCGGAAATATTGCTGAGCATCTTTTCATAGGCTCGGTCCTTGGGAACGACGGCCAGGGTCGGCATGTCTTCATCGATCAGGGCAATGGGGCCGTGCTTCATCTCTCCGCCCGCATAGCCTTCCGCATGGAGATAGGAGATCTCTTTGAGCTTGAGGGCTCCCTCCAGGGCGACCGGAAAGCTGACCCAGCGGCCGAGATAGAGGAAGTGGGAAAAGGCCAAGAACCTCTGGGCGAGGTCTTCCAGCCGCCTGGCTTCGGTCAGGATTCTCTCCAGCTTATGCGGCACACGCAGCAAGTCCTGGATAAGAGGAGAGAAAGTCCCCTCGTCGCTCCTTCCCTTGGCCTGGGCAAGATAAAGGGCAAGAAGAGCCAGGGCCGCCAGCTGGGCGGAAAAGGTCTTGGTCGCGGCGACGCCGATCTCGGGCCCGGCATGGGTGTAGAGCGCCCTTTCGGCTTCCCGGGGAATCGTAGAATTCACGACGTTGGAGATGGCCAGGGTGAGCCCGCCCGCCTTCTTGATCGCCCTCAGGGCGGCCAGCGTATCCGCCGTTTCGCCGGATTGCGAGATGACGACGACCAAGGTCCGGGGATCGAGGAGAAGGTCATGGTACCGGTATTCGGAAGCATATTCGACGGACACGGGCACCTGGGCCAGTGATTCGATGAAATACTTGCCCGCCAGCCCGGCGTGATAGGACGTTCCGCAGGCGATGATCAGGACCCGCTCGATGCTCTTCGTCGCCCGGGGGGAAAGCCCGGTCTCATCGAGATAGACCTTGCCCGACCCCTGAGAAATTCGGCCCTCGAGCGTGTCCCGGATGACCTGGGGCTGCTCGAAGATCTCCTTGAGCATGAAGTGTTTGAAGCCCTTCTTCTCGATCATGATAGGGTTCCAAGAAAGATGGTCCACCGTCTTGCTCAAAGGGGTTCCCTGAAAATCGAGGAACCGCACCCCCTGCCGTTCCAGCACGGCCATCTCGTTGTCCTCAAGGAACACGACCCGGGGCGTATATCCGAGGATGGGGTTGATGTCGGAGGAGATGAAGAATTCACCCTCTCCCAGGCCGACAACGGCCGGCGGGCCCGTCTTGGCGGCGACGATCTTGTCGGGGTCCCGCACCGACATGGCGGCAACGGCGTAAGCGCCTTCGAGCTCCCGGATGGCCATCATCACGGCCTCCTCCAGAGAGCCCTTGAAATGTTTTTCTATAAGATGGGCGATGACCTCGGTATCCGTCTCCGTGCGGAAGACATGACCCTCACGGATGAGTTCTTCTTTGAGCGGAAGATAGTTCTCGATGATGCCGTTGTGGACGACAACCAGGGTCCCCGAGCAATCGCGATGCGGATGGGCGTTCTCCTCGCTGGGCCGGCCATGGGTCGCCCAGCGGGTGTGCCCCAACCCGCAGCTTCCCTCGAGCGGAGATGCCTTCAGGCTCTCAACGAGGTCGCGGATCTTGCCTTTGACCCGCCGGACCTGGATCTTGTTGTCTCGGATGACGGCCACACCCGCGCTGTCATAGCCTCTGTATTCAAGCTTCTTGAGGCCGTCCAGCAAGACGGGGACGGCGTTCTTGGACCCCAGGTAGCCGATGATGCCGCACATTATTTCATCTTCTTCCGGCGGACCCAGCCCGGTCTTTCGATCTGCCGGCCGCGGGCCACGGCCAAAGACTCGGGAGAGACATCCTTGGTGATGACGGATCCGGCGCCGATATAGGCGCGGCGTCCGATCCGGACCGGCGCAACGAGCTCGGTGCCCGACCCGATAAAGGCGCCCCGCTCGATCACAGTCTGGGATTTCTTAAAGCCGTCGTAGTTGCAGGTTATGGTG
>DQHV01000179.1:18032-18310 GCA_003524335.1 Candidatus Aminicenantota bacterium
CTTCTCTCGATCATGGTGGAGCTCAAGACCTTGACCCGGTCGCCGAGATACGTGTCGATCAGATGGACAAAGGGATAAATCCGGCATTGCCTACCGATCGTGGTGCGCCCTTCGATGACGGCGGAAGGGTAGATGACAGTGCCCCGGCCGATGCGGACGTCCAGGTCCACCCAGGTCATCGCGGGGTCGAGGACGATGACACCCCGGGATTCGAGCTCGCCCACCTTCTTTCCCCGGAGGAAAGCGATCGCCTGGGACACGGTCTTGGGGGTGCTTAC
>DQHV01000226.1 GCA_003524335.1 Candidatus Aminicenantota bacterium
AACAGCACACCGTGTCCCGCCTATTCGGCGCGCCGCCAGGATACGTTGGCTATGAAGAAGGCGGTCAACTGACCGAGGCCGTCCGCCGCCGGCCGTACCGGGTCCTGTTGTTCGACGAGATCGAGAAGGCCCATCCCGATGTCTTCAACATCCTGCTCCAGATCCTCGATGACGGCCGGCTCACCGACGGCAAAGGGAGGACGGTCGATTTTCGCAACTGCCTCATCATCATGACCTCGAACTTGGGAAGCCAGGTGATCAAGGAGTTCAGCCAGGACTACGAGACCATGCAGCGCGAGATCCTGAAGATCCTGGAGAGCTCCTTCCGGCCGGAATTCCTGAACCGGGTCGATGAGATCGTCGTTTTCCGGGCGCTGGCCAGGGCGACGCTCTTCCAGATCCTGGATATTCAGCTCGACCTCCTCCGCAAAAGGCTCGAAGGCCGGAAGCTACGTCTTGAGGTCAGCCCTAAGGCTAAGGAGTTGCTGGCGGACAAAGGGTTTGATCCAGTCTACGGTGCCCGTCCCCTGAGGAGGACGATCCAGCAGGAGATCCAGAATCCTCTGGCGCTGCAGCTTCTGGAGGGGAGCTACAGGGAAGGGGACACGGTCCGGGTCGACGTTGATAAAGACCGGAACTTCGTCTTCAAGTAAGCAGGGTCTTCCCGCCCCGGCGGTTGATAAATCCGTTAAAATATAGTAAACATATAGACTGCATCGATCCCATAAGGAGGTTCTCTTGAAAAGACAGAGAATGTTCGCGTTCACGCTCTTAGCGATCCTCGGCCTGAGTTCTCTCGCCTTGGCCAATGGACTTAACCTGAACAGCCTGGGCAGCCGGGCCCTGTCCATGGGCGGCGCCTTCGTCGGATTGGCCGACGACTACAGCGCCATCTTCTGGAACCCGGCCGGCATGGCCCAGTTCGATAAGCGCTACCTGGGATTCTATGGGACAGATGTCATCCCCTCCGGCAGTTACCTTCTCCAAGTTCCCGCCCCGGCCGGCTTGCTCACGGTCGTCGATGCCAAGACTCAGAGCAAACACTATCTCTCCGGACTGCTGGCCTACTATCAGCCCATAAACGAGTACCTCGTCGCTGGAGTCGGCGTCTATATCCCGTCCGGCCTCGGCAGCTCCTGGGACGGAAACGACTTTACCGGTCTTTCCAACAACGTCGCTTATGAGTGGGAGAGCAAGATCGGGCTCGTGACAATTTCTCCCGGCGTTTCCTACAAGATTAACGACATGATCTCGGTGGGTGCCACCCTCAACATCAACTACGGCATGTTCTCGATGAAAAGATGGGCCGGAAACACGGCGATCGACCAACCCGTCCAGGTGATCGACCTCGGACAGTACGAGATGAACTTGAAGGGCTGGNNGCGATATGCTCAGCTTCGGCGCGACCATCCGGACTCCCAACCGCGTCAAGTTCAGCGGCGACGCCTCGCTTTCCAACGTTGACCTCCTCGGCTTCAAGGAGTCGTCGGAAGCAGAGACGGTATCACCGCATCTCACTTTCCCTCTATGGATCGCGGGCGGAGTCGCTTTCCGTCCATTGTCCGGCCTGACCCTGACCGGAGACCTTCAGTGGACGCAGTGGTCGACGCTCGACCAGATCGAGCTGAAGTTCATCGACCCCTACTGGAGCCTTTTTATGACCGCCACGGGCGAAAACAAGATGCACCTGGAGTGGAAAGACGCTCTGCAAATTCGGTTCGGAGCCGAGTACTGGCTCAGGGAAAACCTGGCCATCCGCGGCGGGTACTATTACGATCCCACGCCGACGCCTGACAAGACAATGAATTTCTTGCTCCCGAACTACACGTTCAATGTCTTCACGGTGGGGCTGGGCTATACCCTGAACGGCCTGGTGATTGACCTCGGGTTAGAGTTCCTGGCGGGCAAAGGAAGAGAAGTCGAGTACGCCAAGTGGCTCCTCGACCCCGTGTTCGCCAACGCCCAGCCCGGGGCTTATGACATGAGCATCATCGTGCCGAACATCTCGATAAGCTACAAGTTCTAGCTTCGGTTGTTCATGAGGGTCAAGAAAGCCATCATCCCGGCGGCCGGGTTTGGCACGCGATTCCTGCCGGCGACCAAAGCCCAGCCCAAGGAGATGATCCCTGTCATCGACAAGCCCCTGATCCAGTACACGGTGGAGGAGATCGTCGGAGCGGGCATCCGGCAGATCGCCGTAATCACGAGCCGCGGCAAGTCAGCCCTCGAGGACCACTTCGACCTCAGCCCCGAGCTCGAGGTTTTTCTCGAGGAAAAAGGGAAGATGGACTTGCTCGAGGAAGTGCGGGGGATATCTGGTTTGGCCGAGTTCAGCTATATCCGGCAGGCACATATGCTGGGTCTTGGCCATGCCATCCTGATGGCGGAGGGCTTTGCGGCCGGAGAGCCGGTGGCCGCCCTGACGCCCGATGATATCTATGATTGCGGCGTGCCGTGCATTAAGCAGCTTATAGAAGTTTTCGAGGAGAGGCGGGCGTCGGTTATCGTCCTCGGGCGGGTGGACAAGGAAGGCACCAAGAAATACGGGATCATCAAGGTCAAGAAGCAGCTGTCAGACCGGGTTTTCGAAGTCGCGGACATGGCCGAGAAGCCGGGGCCGGAGAAGGCCTTTTCGGACCTGGGGATCCTGGGGCGGTATGTTTTCACGCCGGAGATCTTCGAGGCGATCAAGAAGACATCGGCGGATGCGCGGGGAGAAATCCAGATTACCGATGCGATCCGGGTGCTCCTGAACAGCCAGCCGGTTTACGGCGTTTTGTTCGAGGGGAAGCGCTACGATTGCGGCAACAAGCTCGGATTCCTGGAGGGGACGATCGCGCTGGCCCTGAAGCATCCCGAGTTCGGCGGTCCGGTGCGGGATATTATTAAATCGCTGTTGGGATAATCCGAACACATCCGCAGAGTTTGTCTTACCCCATGCGGTGCCGAAATTCGGGGACATGACCGAATTCTC
>DQHV01000078.1 GCA_003524335.1 Candidatus Aminicenantota bacterium
TTCCGACAGGGCCCGGGCGCTCCTGCAGGAGCTCGGCTACACTGATATCCACTATAAGGTTGGGGACGGCACTTCGGGATGGGAAGAGAATGCGCCCTTCGATGCGATCATAGTTACGGCCGCGGCTCCGGCAGTGCCGAAGAGGTTGCAGGACCAGCTCAGCCCGGACGGACGAATGATCATCCCCGTGGGAGCGGGTTTTCAGGATCTTTTTCTCATCAGCCGCGAGCGGCGGGGTTTCAGGAAGAAAAAACTCCTGCCGGTCCGGTTCGTACCCCTGATTTCCGCGCATTGACAAGCGGACAGGAGAGGGATACCATGGCGGCGAACTGGGTTTGACGGAGATCAACGATGAAGAAAAGAATCATCCTGGTTCTTGTATTCCTGACGCTCTACTGCTCCGGACAGGCGGGAAAGAACAAGTTCATCAAGGTCTATTTTCCCGACAGTTTCTCCGCCACCGCCGAGCTCGCCGTGAGCGACGAGGAGCGGGCTCAGGGGCTGATGTTCCGGGAGAAGATCAACGAGGATCAGGCCATGCTGTTCCTCTTTGAGAAAGAGGACATCCATTCGTTCTGGATGAAAAACATGCGCTTCGCCATCGACATTCTGTGGCTCGACGGCCGGAAGCGGATCGTGCATATCGAGAACCAGGTCCCGCCTTGCCCCAAGGACCCCTGCTCCTCCTATATTCCTGCCGCAGCGGCGTCGTTCGTCCTCGAGCTCCAGGCCGGGTTTGTCGAAAAGCACGGCCTCCGCCTTTACGACCGGATCGAATTCGTCCTGCCTAGAGAGCTCAGCGAACCTCGAAATCCGTGATCTGGACGGCCGTCCGACCGCTCAGCTTGTCCTTGAGCACGGCTTTGAATTTGTATTTCCCGGCGGGGACCCGACCTCCCAGAGTGATGCTGTTCTGGGCCCAGAGGTCCATCACCGGGGTCCGGGTCGTGTAATGGAAGTCGAGAGCACCGGGCCATTCCTGGAGGACTTCCCCCTTTTCATCGAGCAGCACCATGTCCTGAGTGTACCAGATTTCGTAGAGCCCTTCCTTCTTGGCGGTGAACACATTGACCGGCTCATAGTAGACCAGGAGATCGCCGCTCTTATCCAGAACTGGGTCGGAGAGGGCTGAATAAGAGCCGAATCCCACTATGCTCGAGCTAAATGCAAAATTGCGGAAGCCCAAGTCCCCCTTGTTCTGGATCTCGATAACCCTCTCCTTGAGCTTCAAAATTTCGTTGTCCTGGGCGATAGCAAAAGAAGCGGCCATGAGGATCAGGCCGACCAGCCAGAATACCCTCTTCATTTTTCCTCCTTCTGTCAACGGAGCATTCGTTTTCAGGTATCAAAGACGATCCCGTCGAGTTCCCGAGCGACGCTCTCGGACGCCTTTTCTTGCCCGAGGAGATCGACGATCCGCCGGAATTCCTCTTTCATCTTGGCCCTGCGTTCTGCGGAGGAGAGCAGCGCTTTCGTCGCGCCGACGAGCGGAGCGGTCGAGAAGCGGCCCTGGATAAGCTCCGGCACGACAGTCTTCCCGGCGAGGATGTTGACGATGCTGTAGGCGCGGATCTTGACGAGTCTGTGAAACGGATAATAGGTGAGGGGGGAGAGGCGATAGAAGGCGATAAAAGGAGTCCCCAGTAAGGCCGTTTCCAGGTTGGCTGTTCCGCAGGCGGAAAGGACAAGGTCGGAATGAGCCACGGCGTCATATCCGTCCCTGGTGAGGACATCGATCCCTTCCTCCCCGCGGGGCAAATACCGATGGAGATAGTTCCGGTCGATACTCTCCGCCAGAACAAGAAGAAAGTGAGCCGGGATTTCGGTCCTCAACCTTCGGGCAGCCGAGATCAAGACGGGCATGTGGTTCTTGATCTCCGTCCTCCGGCTTCCGGGCAAAAGAGTAATCAGGGGGCCTTGGCGCGGCAGAGAGTACTCGGACAGGAACTCCTCCCTGCTCATCCTGGCTGTGACCTTGTCTTTGAGAGGATGGCCGACGAAAACTGCCGGGATGCCGCTGTCATCGTAGAGTTTTTTCTCGAACGGGAAGATCAGGCACATCCGATTGACTACTCTCCGGATAATCTTCAGCCGGCCGCTCCGCCACGCCCAAACTGTAGGGCTGATGTAATAGAGTATTGGGATGCCGGACTTGTGCAATTTTTTGGCCAAGCGAAGGTTGAAGTCCGGCGAATCGATGAGAATAGCCGCCGCAGGGTTTCGCGCCTGGACCTCTTTCTCGAGGAGAGTGAAGACCCGTCGGATCTGGGGGAGCCGGGTTATGACCTCGAAAATGCCGACGGCGCTCAGCTCCTTAATGGAGCTGCAGATCTCAACCCCTTCCTCGGCCAGCCTCTCTCCCCCCACTCCAAAAAAGACGACGTCGGAGTGCCGTCTTTTGAATTCGCGGACGACGTCCGCTCCGTGTCTATCCCCTGAGTTTTCGCCGGCCACGATCAGGATGGACTTCATTTAGAGGACTGGCCGTAATAGATGATCTCCGGTGGCTGCTTGGAGTCCTGGCCGTAAAAAAAGAGCCACCTGTCGTAGCTCTCTTCATTGTTATATATGCGGAAGGATTTCTTGGTGGACGAACTGACAACGCCAAGGATCTGGGCGTTTCGGATGGAGGACAGGGCGCTCTGCGGGGCTACCAGGATACTCTGGACCGCGAAGGCTTGGCCCTGACCGCGATCCGGCCTAGAAGCTCCCCCGGTCGTCTGGATAGGGGTTCCGACCCGACTGCGTCGAAGGGCGCCTCCCGGGCCGCCTTCCGGGAGGAAGATAATATTCCAGTCTCCCTCCGGGTTCATCGGGTCACTGAAGGGTCGGCGGAGGCACTTCTCTTGGACCAGTTCATCCAGGGTTTTCGGAAAGGTCCCGGGTTTCTTGATCTGGAAGATACGAACCGCCTCCACGTACTGTTTTCCCCTGAAGATCAGTTCTTCTTCTTTCTCACGCTGGATCTGGGTCTGCCATACCGGGACGGCGACCAGCAGGCCGATGCCCATCGCGGTTACGACGAAGAGGAGCATGATCAGGATATAGCCGCTGCGTCTATTTTCCATCATCCGCTACCAGGTGTCATAGGTCGTGCCGTCCAGAGCCTTGGCCTCAGACCCGGAACGAACGTCGACGATCCCGTACTCCACCCCTGGGACCATTTCTTCGTAAGAAGGTTGGTCTTTGATCTCTTGCCAGGTCTCGGCCGAGCCCGTCATGGGATCGAGGGGGATCGTGCGAACGTAATCTTCTTCGACTAAAGTCCGGAGGGTGGCCGGGTATTTGCCCTTATCGGTATAGTACTGGCCGATCAGCAATCTCATCTGGAAGAGGTCTTCCTTCAGCACGGCCTCTAGGGCCCGGCGGCGGGAATGCTGGTAGCGCGGCAGAGCCAGACCAACAAGGATCCCGATCAAAGCAAAGACGATGATGATTTCGATCAGAGTGAACCCTGCTCTGGACCGGCTGTCCCCTCTGTTCATCGCATCACCAGTCCCTATATTTAGTCCCATCCAAAGCCGTGCCGGGGCTCTTGGTGTAGATATCATAGACATTTTCGCCTCCCCAGTCGTCCGTATCAGGTTCGTCCTGATAAGACCTCAGCCCCCAATCGATTGAGCCGGTCATCGGATCCCTGGGAATCCGCCGGAGGAACTTGACGATCTTTTTTTCCGAGCTGGATTTGGCCGTCGGCTGGCCAAAAGGGGTCTGGGATTGAGCTTGTTCGGCCTTGACCTCAACGCCCTTGACCAGCGTTTCCAAGTCCGGTGGATAGCCTTCCGAATCCTCTTCCACCTCGATCGTCTTTTCGTCGGCCAGTTTCTTGTAGGCGTCAAGGGCTTCGCGGAGGAGTCGCAGGTTGCGCCGCAGCTCGATCTCTTTTTCCCGTTTGACGGCTGTCTTGGCGATGGGCATGATCGCGCTGGCCAGGATAGCCAGGATGGTCAGGGTGACCAGCATCTCGACAAGGGTGAAACCCTTTTCTCTTTGTCTGAGGCCGGCCATGGCTGCCTCGTTTTATGATCTCACTATCTGCGTTTGTTCCCGGGACGGCGGTCGTCTCGGGGATACGGTTTCCGGCGCTGATAGCTGTCTTTATCCCGGTCCGATTCCGGCGTCGAGCCGGATCCCTCTTCCAGGGCCTTGCGGCTGACGCGGACCTTGTTGTCTTCATCGATGCTGATGACTTTGACTTCGAGCATCTGGCCCATCCTGAGGACATCGCGAACGCTTTGGACGCGATGGTGGGCGATCTCGGAGACATGGAGGAGGCCGACGATATTGGGGAGGATTTCGAGGAAGGCGCCGTACTCTTCGATGCGGACGACCTTTCCGTTGTAGACTTTGCCCATTTCGGCTTCCAGGGTGATCTCGCGGATCATCTCTTTGGCCCTTTCCGCTGCCCGCATGTCTGTGGACGCGATGATGATCTTACCGCCCTCTTCGATGTCGATCTTTGCTTTAGTCGTAGCAATGATCTTCTTGATGACTTTTCCGGCGGGTCCGATGACCTCGGCCACCTTCTCCGGGTTGATGAACAGAGTGATGATCCTCGGCGCATAGGGCGAAATCTCTAGACGCGGAGCGGCCAAAGCCGCCTTCATCTTGGCCAGGACCTGAACTCGGGCGTCTCGCGCCTTGGCCAATCCCTCACGGAAGACATCCAGCCCGAGGGACGGAATCTTGAGGTCGAGCTGAATAGCCGTGATCCCCTTCTCCGTCCCGGTCACTTTCAAGTCCATGTCGCCCAGGTGGTCCTCCAGGCCGGCGATGTCGGTTAATAGCGCGTACCGGGAGCCGTCACTGACAAGTCCCATGGCGATCCCGGCAACTGTCATTGAAAGCGGCACGCCGGCATCCATAAGGGCGAGCACGCCGCCGCAGACCGTGGCCATCGAAGAAGAGCCGTTGGATTCAAGGATGTCCGCTACGATTCGCACCGTGTAGGGGAACTGATCGTCGAGAGGAATAACGGGGACCAGCGCGCGTTCGGCGAGGGCGCCGTGGCCGAT
>DQHV01000132.1 GCA_003524335.1 Candidatus Aminicenantota bacterium
CGAGCATCCAGAGCTCGGCTCGCTTGGCCCGCCAGCCGATGGGCGCCTTGAAGGTGTAGTAGCGGGTGGAGCCGTTGGACAGCCAGCCCTCAATAACGGCATCGGTATAGCCCATGCTTTCGAGCTCGCCTTTGATCCAGAGGGCGGCGTCATGCCAGCCGGCGTTGGCCTGGATGCGGTCGAACTCCGAGATCCTAACGGTGTAGCGATAGGCGATCTCGCCGGAGATTTCATCGGCGATGGCACGAATAAGCTGGGGCGAAGCGAGTGTCTTTTCGGCGCCCGCCCGACTCATGGCTGCTGCCGGGACCAAAATCAGCAAAACCGCAGTGATCACAGCACTCTTCAGAATCATGTTCCCTCCTTATTTCCTATCTATTCCCGGCTGTTTTTTGTCCTAAAGCTCTCCGGCTACAGCGCTCACGCCTTTTTGGGGAGTGTGGTCCGGGCCGCTGCCGCGTCCCAATATATTTCCAAGCGATTAGGGTTGTCAACAAAACCAAAAGATAGAAAGAAAGAGGCCGGGCGAATCAACCTTTTAGCCTGTCGGACCGTATATACATAAGGAAATAAACAGGATATCCACACCAGCTGGTTCTGTCCATCAGGTGAATAGAACACCGTGAGAATAAATATGAAGAAGACGATAACGACGGCCCTCGCCCTCCTGTTTATAACCCTGGCGCTCCCGGCAGCGGCCAAAGAAAAAACCAAACGGCAGGTTCCAGCCCAACCGGAGCAAAAGGTCGTCCGGGCCATTCGCGCCGAGGGGCCCATTTCGATCGACGCCCTCCTCGATGAACCCGTCTGGAAGGGCCCGGCCAGCAACGGGTTCACCCAAAGCGATCCAAGTGACGGCAGCCCATCCAGCGAGAAGACCGATGTCTGGGTGGCTTACGACGACAAAGCGCTTTATGTAGCAGCCTCCTGCCATGACTCGGACCCCAAGGCTATCATCAGCCGGCTGGGCCGGCGGGACGCGGAGGTGGATTCCGATTGGTTCGTGTTCGCGATCGATCCCTATTATGACAGGCGGAGCGGCTACCGGTTCGGCATCAACCCCGCGGGATCGATCATGGATGAAGTTCTATCGAATGATGTGGACGACGACGAGTCCTGGGACGGCGTATGGGAGGGGAAGGCCCACATCAACAGCCAGGGCTGGACGTTGGAGATGAAAATTCCTTTCCACCAGCTCCGGTTCCCCAAGAAGAACGAATACATCTGGGGGGTCAATTTCTCGCGCGTCATCAAGAGAAAAAACGAGACTGCGGCTTTTTCCTGGGTGCCGAAGAACGAGTCGGGCTATGTGTCGCGATTTGCCCGGCTCGAGGGAATCAGCGGCATCAAGCCCGGCACGCATCTCGAAATCCTCCCCTATGCGGTCGGACAAGCGCAGCTGCGGCCTTCCGAACAAGGAAACCCGTTCGAAACCGGACACAAGGCCCTGGGCAACCTGGGCTTTGACCTCAAATTCGGTCTCAAGAGCAACCTGACGCTCGATGCGACGGTCAATCCGGACTTCGGCCAGGTCGAAGTTGACCCGGCTGTCGTCAACCTCTCGGCCTACGAGACCTTTTACGAGGAGAAACGGCCGTTCTTCATCGAGGGGGCCTCGATCTTCAACGGGTTCGGACGGGGCGGCATGCAGATGAACTTCAACATCAACTGGCCTAACCCCACGTTCTTCTACAGCCGCCGCGTCGGCCGGGCGCCGCAGGGATACGTCAGCCAAAGCGGCTACGCCGCCGTCCCCGATCGAACGACCATCCTCGGTGCGACAAAGGTTACGGGCAAGCTGGGCGGTTGGAACATCGGGTTCATCTCTGCCTTGACGGCGGCTGAGTATGGCGAGATCGATGCCTCCGGCCAACGTCTTCGGGAAGAGGTCGAGCCATTCAGCACCCTCGGTGTATTCCGCGCCCAGAAGGACATCGGGCAGGGACAGCGCGGGTTCGGCGTCCTGGCCACGGGTATCAGCCGCGACCTCCGCACTGACACCCTCTCCGGCCTCCTCAACAAGAACGCTTTCAGCCTGGCCTTGGACGGCTGGTCTTTCCTGGATGAGAAACGCAACTATGTCATCGTCGGGTGGTTCGGCGGGACGCGGGTCGAAGGAAGTGTCCAAGACATCCTCCGGCTCCAGAATTCCTCAATGCATTACTTCCAACGGCCGGACGCGACCCACGTCGAGGTCGACCCACAGGCCACCTCGCTTTCCGGCTGGGGAGGCCGGCTGAGCTTCGCCAAACAGGGAGGAAACTTCCTGTTCACCGCTGCGGTCGGGGCGCTCTCGCCCGGGTTCGACCCGAACGACATCGGGTTCCAGTTCATGAGTTCATATAAGATCAATTTCCATATCATCCCGGGCTACAGTTGGACGAAGCCGGGAAGGGTTTTCCAGCAGATCGTGGTTTTGGGAGGGGTCTTCGCCAACTACGATTTCCAGGGAAACAAGGTTTGGGAGGGAAGCTTGCTCTTTATCGACGGCACCTTCCGCAACTTCTGGAGGTTCAACGCCATGCTCGCCCACAATCCCCAAACGGTGAGCAACGTCCTCACCCGAGGCGGACCCCTCGCCCTAATCCCCTGGGGCTGGCAGGTGGATTTTAAACTCGAGACCGACAGCCGCCGTCCGGTCATTCTCGAAGGCAATTCTACGGTCTACACCCGGCCGGACTTTGGCCAGGAATGGACGGTGAGCACCTTCCTCCGCTGGAAGCCGGGCTCCAACCTCAGCCTGTCGGCAGGCCCCATCCTCTCCCGGGAGACTAACCCCATTCAATGGGTCACGATTGTCCATGATCCTCTGATGACGGCGACCTTCGGCAGCCGCTATGTCTTCGGCCATATCGACCAGAGGATGGTCGCTACTGAGGTGCGCTTGAACTGGACCTTCACGCCCCGGCTCACGCTCCAGGCCTACCTGCAGCCGTTCTTAGCCGTGGGCCGCTACAACCGTTTCAAGGAACTGGCTAAGCCGAAGAGCCTCGACTACAACGTCTACGGAGAGGGAGGGTCGACGATCGCCTATGCGGACGGGAGCTACACCATCGACTCGGACGGCGACGGCCCGGCCGCCGCTTTCTCTTTTGGAGACCCCGATTTTAACGTGAAGTCGCTGCGCGGCACGGTCGTCCTGCGCTGGGAGTACCTGCCCGGGTCGCTGCTCTATTTCGTCTGGACGCAGAACCGGGCCGACTACGCCCATCCCGGCGATTTCCGGCTCCGCCGCGACCTTGGCGACCTGCTGACGGCACCAGGCGATAACATCTTCTTGATCAAGGTTTCCTATCGCTGGAGCCTGTGAGCGGACGCTTTGAGCGGGGCCCGCTTTCAGCGTGGTTTCCCTCCTTTGGCGGCCCAGTCATCTAAGGTCTGCCCTTCCGAGATCATAGTCACGCCCTCGGAGCGGGCGGCTTCGATAAACCAGCCTAAAAACTCCTGGCGCGTTTTGGGCCAGGGCCATTTCAGGCCGCGCTCTTGCGCCTCTTTTTGGAACCCGTCCCAGCGCACCAGGGCGACATAAGCGACAGGCATCTGGACACGCCTTAATCTTCTTGCAAACTCGTTATTCTTTGTGGTTTTCGCTTCAGCCCTCTTGAGAATATCCCACGCCTCGAGCATCGTCTCCAAAGAAAGGAATTGGGCGTCGGTGGGCGAGAAGCAGCCAAGATGGTCGCCGGCCGCCGAGACCGCATTCTCCAAGAGATTCAGGTATTCAGAAACTTGGGGGGCCGCCGGGCCGTAGTAGCCATTCAAGAACTCCTGTCTCAGCCTGCCCGCATCCAGGGCCGGGTTCCAGAGGAGCTTGGCCAACATCCAGGCTCGCAGCTCGGCCATCTCCGAACCCCAGGACTGGTAGGCACCCTGCTCGAATATCCCGCGGACCTTGTTCTTAACGAACAGCCGGATATTCGGCCCCAGCATCCCGTAATTAGGATGCGGCTGGATGTAATTCGAGAAATCGGTCGTGTAGTCCCAGATGAACAGGCGATCGGCAATCTTCGACCAGCCCTCGAGGTCGTCCAGGAAGGCCTTGTTGCGGGGATCGTCCAGAGGCCGGCTGAACGAGCATTCGATGCTGCACAGACGGATAATCACGTTCGGCCGCGGCCGGGCCAGCAGTGGAGGCTTTCGGGTGTACTGGTAAGCCAGAGTGTCGATCGTAATTTCCGGAAATTCGGCCTCGATATCGGCCGCCACCGCGTTGACGAACCGCAGAAGCGAGCCGGAAGGACTTCCCTCTTCCTCGTCGACGGCCCGGCAGCGGGGGCAAGTGCAATTGTTATAGCAGTCGTTCTGAGAAACGGAGGCGATCGTCGCGCTCGGATTATCGCGCAGCTTAATCTTGAGGTTCTTGACCAGCTCCTGCCGCATTTCCTCGTTCGTTAAGCAGAGTTGGGCGTTCTCGAAGGTGCGCTTCCCGTCTATCTCGCTGAACCATTCGGGATGGGAAGCGAAATACCTGTCCGGGGGGATCAGGGGATAGAAGGTATGGACAAAGCCTTCATAGACGTGGCGGCCGCCGCGGCGATCGTCCCCGCCGGCTCTCGTCCCGTTCGCTTTGTTCCGGGCGGCCCAAAACGGATCAAAGGCGACAAACCAGAACGGCTCCCGATACTCGAGGGGTGGAGCATAATGGATGGAAATGGGGCCGATAGCGAGGGAAGGTTTGCTCGGCACATTCCAAGTCGCCTGGGTCCACCAGCGGCAGCCGACGACAACCTCAAGGAATGTGTAGACGGCGTAGAGAGTGCCGCGCGGGCTTCCTCCGGCTAGAATGAGGTCGTGACCTTCGGTTTGAACGAAAATCTCTTCCGGCTGGAGTGACTTGGCGTCGAAGCCGCTCCCGGCCAGCCGAGCGGCCCCCTCCCCGACCAGAAGGCGGTTTTCGTAGGGAGTGGAGTTGGAGCTGACAGGGATAGCGCATCCCGTCGAGAGATGGAGGAAGAAGGCCAGCTCGTCCGCCGCCCATTTTTCCGTCTCACTGGCATCCGCGCCCAGGACAATCTTAGCCGCCGCCTTCCCTCTTCTGGCGATTTCCACGTCGGCGAAGGAACCGGTCGCCAGAGTCAGGATACCCAGGGTGGCCAAGACAACTCTTCTGAGGGATCTAACGGTCCGCACTTTTTTTGCCATACGGGAATTCTAACCCATGTATAAGGCTCTTTGGCAAGATAAAAATTTGGAAAGGAATAGCGCTCAGCAATCCTATCCCGATGCGGCTTTGAGCCCGGAAGCCTGGTTCCCGACCAGCCGATTACTTCTGCCGATAATACTCGGTCGGGGTTTTGGTGACGATGTACTCGACCGCCTTCTGGATGCAGGTCCGGATGGCCTGTTCGGTCGGGGTTTTTGAGAACCCGCCTAAAGCGACCGGCAGTCTCCCTCCGATATAGGCGCCTCCTGCAGCGCCGAAGCTCGTGGCGCTTCCCGTAACCGTAGCCGCTGCCACAATCTGTGATGTCTTGGCATCGATAATCCGGACGTCGATGGCCAGGTGGGCCTTCTTCAACCCTCCGCCCACGGTCACGCCGAGGACCCGGGTTCCTCCGCCAACACCCTTGGCGCTTCCTTCAAACTCGGTAACCGCGGCCGTGATGATGAGGTCGGCACCGTAGATCTCCCCTGTCGGGGCGGCCGTTTCCTTCTTGA
Organism: Candidatus Aminicenantota bacterium; assembly: GCA_003524335.1. Classification (GTDB taxonomy): domain Bacteria; phylum Acidobacteriota; class Aminicenantia; order Aminicenantales; family UBA8522; genus UBA8522. The sequence goes on from DQHV01000132.1 coordinate 5,659, forward strand.
CCCGTCCGGCGGCGGCCAGGTCCTGCTCTTTAAGCACCTCATCGAGCTGCTGCCTCTCCAGGACGATATACCGGTTGGTGTTGAACAGGGCCGTGGTCAGCATCTCTCGCATGCCGTCACCGATTTCTTTGAAATGGGTACTGTACAGACCGAACCAACCGCCCGACTCACCCTCTCCCTTGGCCGTCTTGTCCATAAATTCGCCGACGGCCAAGCGGGCCTTGGGACCATCATACCGTTCGGCCTGGGCCTCGGCGATCGAAGGCCCTTCGCCCGACGTCACCGTGGCCGTCGGAGCGCATGACATCAGGCCGATCACGAACGCGGCTAGGGCCGATAAATAGAGCGCCTTTCTCATGTTTTCCTCCTCTATTCATCAGGATTATATTGTCGGTTGAACGGCCTTGTCAATGGAATCTCTTTTCTTGAATTTCTGGCCTGGGGAAGGTATCCTATAAGGGATATGCAGCGGTCGACTTGGATTCGCGTCTTTCTGCTTCTTTCTTTGGCCGGTCTAGCTCCCCTTATCCCGAGCGCCGCCGGTCAAAAAAAGGACCTCCCTCCCGTTTATAAAAAGTGGCTGGAGGAGGAGGTCGTCTATATTATCTCTCCCCTCGAGAAACAGGTCTTCGGAAAGCTCCAGACAGACAGGGAACGCGACCTCTTCAGCGAGGCCTTCTGGAGGCAGAGGGACCCGACCCCTGGCACAACGGAAAACGAGTTCAAGACCGAGCACTTCCGGCGGATCAACTACGCCAACTACTATCTCGGACGGCAGTCGCCCCTGCCCGGCTGGAAAACTGACCGGGGCCGCATCTACATCATCCTGGGAGAGCCGAACGATATCCAGCACTTTGATTCCGGCCAGGAGACCTATCCCGCCGAGATCTGGTTCTATCAGAACAAGGCGGAAGCCGGGCTTCCCACGGGCTTCAATATCGTCTACTTCAAGGAGCACGGGACGGGTGACTACAAGCTCTACAGCCCGACGAGGGACGGCCCCCAGGCCCTCCTAGCCTCCTATCTGGGCAGCCCGGAGGATGTAGCCTCCGCCTACCGGAAGCTGCGGGAGATCGAGCCCAACTTGGCCCTGGTCTCTCTCTCGCTCATTCCCGGCGACGACAGCGGCGCATTCGGCCGGCCCTCTCTTTCCTCGGACCTTCTCCTTCAGCAGGTGGAATCGCTCCCCGAAAAAACCGTCCGCGACCAGTATGCCCAGAAGTTTCTCCAGTACAAGGATATCGTCGAGGTGGAGTATTCGGCGAACTACGTGGACAGCGATTCCCTGGTTAAAATCTTGAAGGCGTCTCCGGGTGCAGCCTGCGTCCATTATTCGATCGAGCCGGCCAATCTTTCGGTCAGCCAATACGGCGACAAGTTCAGTACCACTCTGACCTTGAACGGGTCGGTCAAGGACGATGCGGGGAAAGTTATTTACCAGTTCGATAAAACCCTTCCCATCTCGTTTAGGGAGGAGGAGGTCAAGCGGATTAGCCAGCAGCCTTATGCGATCTATGACGTCTTCCCCTTGATCCCGGGATCATACGATCTCTCCATCTTAATCAAGAACGAGGTCTCCAAGGAATTCAGCTCGCTGGAGCGAAAGCTGATCATCCCTCCTGAGGAGGACAGGGCATGGGTGACCCCGCTCCTCCTGGGCTACAAGGCCGAGAAGGTCGAGGCCGGCCGGAACAGGCTCAAACCCTTCCAACTCGGAGGCGTCTCGATCTTCGCCCAGGCGAACCGGACTTTCACAAAATCCGAGGGGTTCATCCTGGCCTTCCAGGTTTGGGGGCTTGCCCAAAGCCTCAGGGATGAGGCCGAGATCGTGTTTACCTTTCTCAAGGATGCCCAACCCGTCAAATCGTTCTCCCGAATGGCGGCGGGATATCCGGGCTTTCCGGATGTGGTCGAACCCGTGGCCCTGTCCGAGTTCATCCCGGCGCACTACGAGGTGCGGGTCTCGGTCCGCAGCGGGGGGCAGGAGATCGCCGCCGGGCAGGACGAGTTCGACATCACCCCTTTGGAGAAGATGGCGCGGCCCTGGGTCTATTCGAAGATCATGCCGGACATATCGGATCCCATCTATCCCTTCCTCGCGGGAAATCAGCTTTTCAATTCCGGGCGATATCAGGAGGCCCGTCTGAAGCTAGAAGAAGCCTTCAAGAAAAAGCCGGAAGACGCGGACTATGCTCTCGCCCTGGCCCGGGCCGACATGACGCTTCAGGACTATTCGAGAGTGGAGACGCTCCTCCTTCCCTTCTTCGGTCAGGCCAAACCGCCCCGCTACGAGATGTTCGTCCTTCTCGCCAACGCCCACCACAGAAAAGGGGAATGGGATAGAGCCCTGAACGTCCTCGAACAGGGGATCTCCCATTACGGGCTCAACACCAGCCTCCTGAACCTCCGGGGAGAATGCTACCTGAGACTGGGGAACAAGACAGAGGCCCTGCGGGCCTGGGAAAAATCGTTGGAACTCAACTCCGCTCAGCCGGACGTTCAAAAGGCGGTCAACGCCCTCAAACAGTAAGACCGGGCGGCTATCCGAGAATCGTCCTGAACAACACTACCGGAAACCATAAGGGATGACGTAACGCCGACCTTGCCCGCCGACGCGAAGGGGTGACGCTAGGATGAAAGGCCGCCGCTATGATTCCTTTTCTGCAGGACATAGCTGAAATATATCTCTTCACCGGAACTGAATAACTCGTATCTTTTTGAATCCTTAGTTCCCCACCAATACTTGAGCGAATTGAACAACAGCCGCGGCGCTTTCCGGTTCAGCAGACTCATTTTCCGTTCGTGATCAAGTTCCATAGCCTGAAGAACGTGTGGGGTTATGATTTCTTCTTTGAGAAATTGGAAGCCGGAGCTCTCGAGATGCCCGCGCAACTCGTCGATTTGGTCTTTATGACGGAAGTCGGTGAAAAGAAAATATCCATTCAGACGGAGGACTCGCTGCACTTCCTTTAAGAAATGGTCCAGAGACCCATAGCCGTGGGAGGATTCGACGTTGATCACGACATCAAAGGCGTCTTTTTCAAAAGGGAGAGATTCCGCCTTCCCGCAAGAAAAGGAGAGCCCGGGAATGGAATAACGGCGATTGCAGAATTCGATGGCCTCCTTGGCCTGGTCGAGAGCCGTGAATGAGCGAGGGAGGTGGCGTTTCATGATGAACGATGAGCCTCCGCCGCAACCACAGCCCACTTCCAGCACATCCTGTCCCCTCAGGTCCACGGCGCTGGCGACATGATCATAGAGCTGGATGCAATAACGATGCTTTTCATCGGAATCGGCGAGGGGAAGCTTTCCCCCATTCGAGCCAGGGCCGGCAAACCCGAAATTCCAAAAGAGCAGATCCTCGTGTTCTCCCACCCTTCTCGCCAAGTATTGGTACAAGGCTCTGTTGAATCCGTTTCTGGCTTTAAAAGGCAGGAAACCTTCTATCCGGCGGGCTATCGATCCAAAGAACCCCGATCTTGCTGTTCGCTTCATCCGCTTCTTGTTCGAATTGTTTTTTTCTTTCACGGGAACCTGAATTATAGGATAAAACCGAGCCGTCTGGCAAGAGGGACCGGCCGGTTCCCTGCCATTGAGGCCGCCAGGCCCTCCGATCGGGCAGAACGTCCAGAGCGCCAGGGCAAGTAAAAGTCCCTTTTCGCTTGACATTCTGAACTGCATTTTGTATCTATTAAATCATATTTGGTATGCTAATTGATGACCCTAAAAAAGGGAATTTGAAATGCGAGGGGAAAAATCATGAAAAAATCGCAGGCCTTTCTTTTTCTCGTCGTTTTCGGCGTACTGTTTACGCTGGGCAGCGCCGTCCTCGAAGCGCAGCGGCTGACCGGGACGATCCGCGGAACGGTTACCGATGAAGGAGGAGAGCTGCTCCCCGGCGTGACCGTGGAAGTCAAGAGCGCAGCGCTGATCGGCGGCGCGCAGACGGCGCTGACCCCGGCCGGCGGTATTTTTATTTTCCCGGCGCTTCCGCCGGGCAAATACACCGTCAATTTCACCATGCCTGGATTCCAGAAGGTCCTGAGGGAAAACATCGTCGTCTCGGTCGGCAAGACAACGAGTCTCGATGTCATCCTGAAGCCGGCCGTTCTGGAGGAAGAAGTCACGGTCGTCAGCCAGTCCCCCGTAGTGGACGTGACGAAATCCGGCCTTTCTACGACCTACGACCAGCAGCTTATGGAGAGTGTCCCCAAGTCGCGGTTCACTTATATGGATATTATGTTCTGGGCCCCGGGCGTCTCCATGAACGAGAACAGCACCGAGGAGTGGCATTCCTCCCTCGGCTCCACCTACGCATCGGACAACTACCTGGTCGACGGAGTGGATACCTCGTTTGACTGGAACGGCACCACCTGGGTTTGGAACAACCCCGACATCTATCAGGAAGGAGAAGTCGTCGCCATCGGCGCACCGGCGGAGTACGGGGATTTCCAGGGCGCCGTGGTCAACGTTGTCACCAAGTCCGGCGGCAACGATTTTCACACGGGGCTGAACATCTACGGGACTCCCACCGCTCTTGTCGGCAATAACGTCGCGGGCGCCGAATTCCCTTACAACGTCGGAAAAAACTGGGATCTCGGCCTTGACCTCTCCGGCCGGATTAAGAAAGACCAGATCTGGTTCTACGGCAACGCCCAGTGGAAGAAGTACGAGTACTCCCAGCTGGGAACGGACCCGGAATGGCCGACGAAGGCGGACTACAAGAGATTTTTCGGGAAAGTCACTTTCCAGCTGGCCAAGAATCACAAGCTGGTCGTTTCCTATCAGCACGAGTGGTCCCAACTTCCGGATGTCGTCAGTGCTTCCCAGCCGTATGACGCCTGCGGTTCGGAACCCGGGAACTACGGCGTCCCCAACATCATGTTGACCTCCGTCCTCAGCCCCAACACGATCTTTGAATTCAAGGTCGGCGGCTGGTTCGTCAACGACAACTGGAAGCCGTTGGATGGGAATCTCAACGAGCCCCTCTATCTTGATATTGCCACCGGCGTCGCCGCGAACGGCATCTGGAGTTGGAGCGAATCCAAATACACGAAGCTCCAGGTCAACGCCGCGGTCTCTCATTTCGCCGACGATTTCATCGCCGGCAACCACGAGTTCAAGGCCGGAGTCCAGTACACCCGAGGGGGCGCCAAGAGCATCGGCTCCTACTCCGGCGGCGTCGTCTATTATCTCTATTACGGAGAACCCTACTCGGCGTACTTCCAGGCGCCCTACAGCGATGGCGAAACCGTCAACAAGCTGGGAGTGTTTATCGACGATGCCTGGACGATCACCAAACGCCTGACCCTCAACCTGGGCCTTCGTTTCGACCATCAGGACGGCGACGTCCTGGCGGTCAACAAAATCGACATCAATATGAAAGAGACCGGGGAAAAGACACCCGGATTTAACAATCTCATTGCTTGGAACACCTGGTCTCCGCGCCTGGGTCTGGTCTATCAGCTGACCTCGGACATGAAGACCATCCTGAGAGCCAACTACGGCCTTTATTATGACGGGATGACCCAGGATATGCTTTTCAGGCTGAGCAAGGGCTACCCGACCGTCTATACCTATGGGTGGAACCCGGAAACCGAGGCCTACGACGACTTCTGGTATTCCTTTGACCCATCCGCGGGTTATGCAATCGGCAAACCCAAGAACAGCCTGTGCAAACAGTTCTCTGTGGGCATCACCCATGAGCTCATCACCGACCTGGCCCTCGAATTGACCTATGTCGATAAGTCTACGAACAACTTCGTCACCTGGTGGAATACGACCGCCCAGTTCGAGCCGGTCCCGTTCTTCGATGAGTACGCGAGTGCCGACATCACCGTCTATAACCAGACGACGCCGGTCGAGGACAATATCCTAAGGCTGCAGAACATCCCTGAATTCAAGCAGAAGTACCGGGGCTTGATCATCGGACTCCAAAAGAGGCTCTCCAACAACTGGCAGTTGAACACCTCGTTTGTCTTTTCGAAAGCGAACGGAGTCTCCGGCCTTAGTCAACTGAATCAACAATCGGGTGGGAGGACCGGAATCCAGAATCCCAACCAGCTCATCAACAACAACATGGACAGCCTCCTCCAGAGCGATCGGACCTACATGTTCAAACTGCAGGGGACGTATTTCCTGCCCTACGGCTTCAGCGTCAGCACGAATTTTGTCGTCCAGACCGGAAAGCCGATTGCCAGGTTAATAAGGGTAACGGGAATGAACCAGGGATCTTTCTCGGTGTTGGGCGATCGCAGGGGAGCCCATTTCAGGCTTGACCCCTACTACATGTTCGACTTCAGGGTGGACAAAAGGTTCAATCTCCCTGGAGGCGGAGCAGTCAATATAGCTGCCGACTTCTTCAATCTCCTGAATAGCGACGCGATGACCGGGACGGTCGATATCGGGACATCCGCCACGTTCATGAAACCTGATACTATTACGCCTCCGCGGCGGGTCCAACTCAGCCTGAGATTGATTTTTTAAAAGGCGAGATCGCCGGCAGCGTCTCAAACTCACCCCTCCCCTCGTGGGAGGGAATCCACGACTTTGAGGTTCGTCCATCCGGCGCCCTCCCTTGAGCGGGCGCTCTCTTTCCTGTATAAATGAGAGTCTGCGCATGAAGCGAAAAGCGATCTCCCGGCGTGAGTTCATCAAGCGCACGGCTCTCTCCGTTGGCGCCCTGATGATCGTCCCGCGCCGCGTGCTCGGCGGCCCGGGGCACATCGCGCCCAGCGACGAGCTGACCAAGGCGGTCATCGGTGTCGGAGGCATGGGCCTGGCCCATCTCCGGTATCCCGGCTCGCGCCTTCTCGCCGTCTGCGACGTGGACTCGGGCCATCTCCAAGCCGCCCTCGACATCGCCGGCCCGGGAGTTCGAGGGTACGGGGACTTCCGCGAGGTCCTGGACCGGCCGGACATCGACATCGTCCACATCGTCACTCCCCCTCACTGGCATGCGCTGATTTCCGTAGCGGCCGCGGAGGCCGGCAAGGACATCTGGTGCGAGAAGCCGATGACCCGGACGATCGGCGAGGGCATCAAGGTGGTCGAGGCCGTCCAGAGACACGGACGCATTTTCCGGGTCAACACCTGGTTCCGGTTCCAGGATGATTTCTATGACCTGGGAATGCCGGTCAAGCCAGTCAAAAAAGCCGTCGCCCACGGCCTTCTGGGCTGGCCGCTGAAGGTCACGGTCAGCGGCGGTACAGGCTTCGACTGGAAGTTCTTCTGGAGCGGAAAAACTTTTCTCCCGCCCCAGCCGGTCCCGCCCGAGCTCGACTACGACTNNACTGGGATTACGACGGCGGCGGGCTGGGCGACATGGGCATGCACTACCTCGACCCCGTGCAGTACATCCTGGACAAGGACGGCACGAGCCCGGTCGAGGCCGAGGCCGACGGACCCCAGCAGCATCCCGACGCCTGCGGCTCCTGGCGCCGGGTGAGGTTGCGGTACGAAGACGGCTGCGAGATCATCCTGGACGGGGAAAACCGGGAAACAGAGGCGGCCTTCATCGAAGGGCCGGCGGGCAGAATTTTCAAGGATTTCAATTCGGACATCCCGGGCCTCCGGGAAAAAGTGGCCTCGCTCCCGGACCCTGAACCGGAGCCGGAAGACTTCGCGGAGTCGGTCCGCAGGCGCCGCCGGTTCGCCCTGAATGAGGCCAACGGCCACCGTTCCTGCACGCTCGTCAACCTGGCCAAGATCGCCGTCCGCTCGGGAAGAGGGCTCCGTTTCGACCCTGTATCCCAGCGCTTTATCAGCGACGAGGAGGCCAACCGCCTGGTCGACGAGCCGATGCGGGCCCCGTGGCATTTCTAGGCTAGAGCCAAGATGATAAACGAAGGTCGAGTCCTCAAGGCAGGTGAGCAAAAAAGGAACCGTACAATCGGAGCCGGGCTGAGAAGGCAGGGCAAACTCACGGCCATCCTCGCGCTTCTCCTTCTTGGCCTCCTCAGGGTCTCTGCGGCAGCGGAAAAAGACTTGTCGATTCCGGCCCGGGTCTCGGAGATCCTGGTCAGGTTTCCGGCCCAGAGTCCCGTCGAGAAGACATCTCTGGCGGCTGAGATTTTCGGGTTGGGCGAAGCAGGAATCATGGAGGTCTGCCATCGCCTCTCCCCGCCGGGCAAGGCCGACGACAGCCTGGCCCGGTATGCGCTCGAGGCGGCCGGGACATATGTGATGAGGCCCGGTGGAGAAAGATACCGAAGCCTCTACGCCCGGGCCGTGAGCAAAGCTCTGAACGGCGCTCCCGATCCCGATGTGAAAATCTTCCTCATTGGCCGGATACAACTGGCCGGCGGCGCGGAGTCCCTCGAGCCGTTGAGCCGCTTTCTCTCTGATCAAAGGCTGGCTGAGCCGTCGGTCCAGGCCCTTCTGGCCATCCGCGCCCCGGGGACGGATAAGGTGCTTCTCAGGGCGCTCGGACATTCCGGGGAAGCGAACGCGATCACTTTCCTCAAAGCCCTTGGCGAGCTTCGAATCCGGGAAGCGACCGGCCGGATCGTCCCCTTCGCCTCCAGTCAGGACGAAAAAATCCGCGAGGCCGGCCTTTTCGCGCTGGCCAATATCGGCGATCCCCGAACAGAATTCCTGTTGACTCGGATCGACATCGCTTCCTCGCCGCGGGAAAGGGCGAGCGCCGCCTCCCGCTATCTTCTCTTTGCCCGAAGGCTCTCGGAGAGCGGACAAAAAAGCGACGCCCTCCGGATCGGCCGGAGCCTTCTCGCAAAGTGCACCGGCCCGGATGAGTCCCAAGTCCGGAGCGCGGCTTTGACGCTCCTGACTCAAGTCAGCGGCAAGGACTCCCTCCCCGACTTGGTCGAAGCGATGGATTCTCCCGATCCGGCGTTCCGAGAACGCGCCCTGGACCTATCGCTTGAGATACCCGGGGAAGACGCCACGGCGCAGTGGATGGCCAAAGCGGCAGAGGTCTCTCCCGAAGCGCATGAACAGATCATCAGAATGCTGGGCCGGAGGGCGGACCGGACGGCGCTGGGTTTCATAAAAGAAGGCCTGAAGAGTGATGATAAGGCGATCCGGACCGCCGCGATCGATGCCGCCACCTGGATCGCGGAGAGCGACATAGCGGCAGACCTCGCTCCTCTCTGGCAGTCGGCGGAAGAAGAGGAGGCCCAGGCCCTGGAGAAAGCGTTCCTGAGCTTCCCGATGGAGGTGGCCGTTTCCGAGGTTGTGAAGGTCTTTGACAGCGCCTCGCTTCCGGCGAAAGCAGCCATCATCAAAATTCTCGGAGAGCGCGGGGCCCGGGAGCATGGCGGGAAAGTGCTTGTGGCCGCCGGGAACGAGGATCCCAATATCAGGAAAAAGGCACTGGCCGCACTCGAAGCCGTCGTTCGCGGGGAGGACCTTCCGCTGACAATCCGTCTTTTACAGGCCGCGGCGGAACGCTCCGAGATCGGACCTCTTCAAAACGCTCTCGCTGCCTCCGCCCAACAGAGCAACGACCGGGAAAATAGGGCAGACCTCGTCATCAAAGCCCTGCTGGAGGCCCGGGGCCAGAAGCGGATCGATCTGCTGCGGCCGCTCGGCCGGATCGGCGGTGAGAAAGCCCTCCGGGCCGTTGTCGCCGAGACTCAGAGCACTGATCCGCAGGTCCGGTCTGTCGCGATATATACTTTGGCCAATTGGCCGGAATACAAGGCGGCCGAAGAGCTTCTCAAGATAGCCAGGGCCGAGGACTCCACGGCCGGCCGGAAATTCGTCTACCTGGCCCTTCAAGGCTACATCCGGCTTATCACAGAATCCGAGAACTCTCCTGAACAAAAGCTTTCTTTTATCAGGGACGCCCTGGTGATCGCCCGGGAGCCGGCGGAGACGAACATCGTCCTGGGCGGCCTGGGAAGAATCCGGTCGGGGGAATCTCTCTCGACAATCGCCGGCTATCTCGAGGATCCCATCTTCCAGGACAAGGCTGCCCGATCGGCGGTCGAATGCGCCCTCCCCTACCCTGGGTTTGAAGGTCTCGCCGGACTCGAAACCGCCCGGATAATAAAACGGGCCGCCCAATTCATCGACAGTGAATACGACCGCGATGAGGTCGAAAGATACGCCCATGCGCTTCTCCTCAAAGAAGGGTTCGTCCCCCTCTTCAACGGAAAAGACCTCAGCGGCTGGAAAGGCCTGGTCAAAGACCCCCCGGCGCGGTCAAAAATGACCCCGGAGGCGCTCCGGAAGGAGCAGAAAGCGGCCGATGAAGACATGCGGCGGCACTGGCAGGTCGCAGACGGCACGCTTGTCTTCGATGGCAAAGGCCAAAGCCTGTGCACGGTCAAAGATTACGCCGATTTCGAGCTTTTCGTTGACTGGAAAATCGGGCCCCAGGGCGACAGCGGCATATATCTCCGCGGTACGCCCCAGGTCCAGATCTGGGATCCCGGCCAATCGCCGGAAGGCTCGGGCGGGCTATACAACAATAAGTCCGGGCCCGCCAAACCGCTCCGGCCCTCGGATAACCCGGTCAGGGAGTGGAATACTTTCTTCATCCGTATGGCGGGAGAGCGCGTGACCGTCCATCTCAACGGCGCCCTTGTCGTCGACGATGTCGTCATGGAGAACTACTGGGAGCGGGACAAGCCGATTTATCCGGCGGGCCAGATCGAGCTCCAGGCCCACAGCACGCCGCTCTATTTCAAAAATATATACATACGCCCGCTCAACTAAACCGCACTTCGAGGAAGCCAGTTTTTTTGATAAAGGCGAAGGGTGTGGGTGAGGA
>DQHV01000332.1:0-699 GCA_003524335.1 Candidatus Aminicenantota bacterium
GAAAGATAGAACTCTAAAGTTTGAAGTCTTAGCTGAGGACGAATGGGAAGCTAAGCTGAATGATATGCTTAGCGATTCACTTTAGGTCATACAAGTTAGCTGGGGCGAAAAGACAGTAGCTGATTATAGGGCTTCGGCCGAGAGGGTCTTCCGGCGCTCCTCAAGAACCTGCTCGTATTCGAGAGGATGAAGTTGCCGGAGCTCCTTGCCGGTTATCTTTCCGGTGAGCCAGATCTTGCTCATCGGGAAGACTTCGGGGCTGAGGTGGACGTTGTACATGTGCCAGATGATAACCGCCAGGAACGCCAGGATGGCCTCATAGCCGTGGACGATGATGAAGATGTCGTGGACCCAGAGCGGGAACAGTCGCAGCGAGAACTCCACGTTCCACATGAAGAACCCGCTGAAGATCATCACGAACGACCCCCATCCCAGGGCCCAGTACTCGAACTTCTCGATGAAGTTGTAGCGGCCATAAAGGGGATGTTTTTCGAAGAGCCAGTAGGGGTGCTTCCGGAAAAATTTCTGGCCTATCCCCAGCTTGTAGAGGAAGCGGGTGAGCCCAAGGTTATAGCCGAAGAGCTCGACGGCGTCCTTGATATCCTTCCACCGGGGAATCATCTCTCTGAAGTTGTGCCTGCCCCGCTTGGTGAAGGCGGCATAAAACAAGTGCCAGATGAGGTTGGCGATCATGAGCAC